>LUYO01000149.1:0-3126 GCA_001603295.1 Rhodobacterales bacterium Alpha_02 | reverse complement strand
GCTACGCCCGATACCGCGCCGACCGTCGTCGCCGCCGCGACGCCCGATCAGCCGGCGCCAGCCGCCGTTGTGCCGGCCCCCGCCGCGCCGGCCGTTGCCGACCAGCCGGCCGACGCCGCTTCCGTCAAGACCGACGCGGCTGGCCCGGTGCCGGCCGCTGCCGCGCCGGCTCCGACCACGCCGGCTCCTGCCGCTTCGGAGACAGTGGAGATTCCGGCGCCGCCGGCCGACGTGATGGCCGCCGCCGCGACGCCCGCTCTAACGCCCGCCGCTCCTGCCGCTGTGCCGGCACCCGTGGCTGAGACGCCGGCCGCCGCGCCGGCTCCTGTGGCTGAGACACCGGCCGCCGCATCTGCTCCGGCGCCTGCCGCCGAGGCCCCGGCTCCCGCCGCGACCGAGTCTCCGGCGTCCGTCGCCGAAACGCCGGCTGTCGAGGCTGCGCCGGCCCCTGCCACTGAGACGCCCGCCGTGCCGCCGTCCGAGCCCGCCGCCGCGCCGGCTCCGGTGGTGACCATCGACGCCGTCGAGCTTGAGAACGGTAGCCGCTTCTATGCCGCCGGCTCGGCCGCCGCCGGCGCCGTCGTCCGCCTCTACGTCGACGACAAGGCGCTGGGCGATGCCAAGGCCGACAAGGGCCGCTGGCTGTTCCAGGGCGATGTGAAGCTGGCGCCCGGCAAGCATCTGGTCCGCATCGACCAGATCGGTGCCGGTGGTGCCGTGCTCGCCCGTGCCGAGGTGCCCTTCGAGATCGCCGACGACGTGCTGTCGGCGCCGACGCTGGCGTCCGGCGTCGGTTCGGCGCAGGCCGGTGCGGGCTCGGCCGGCGAGGCAGGCCCGACGCAGCCGTCCACCTTCATCATCCGTCGTGGCGACAATCTCTGGATGATCGCCAAGCGGCTCTACGGCCAGGGCATCCGCTATTCGACGATCTATCAGGCCAACACCGACCAGATCCGCAACCCGGACCTGATTTATCCTGGCCAGGTGTTCGTGATCCCGGAGGGCGATTCCGCCTGGAGGCCGATCGGCCAGTAACATTCCCGCCATCGCGCGCCGTGATGATGGAGCGCGATGGAAAAAGAGACTATCTAGAGGTCGACAAGCCGCCCGGCGCGTTCGCGTCGGGCGGTTTTTTGAGCAACGCATTTCCGGTGGACCATGAGCGAAGTCGATTCCTACGCCGGTGCCAAAGCGAAGATCAGCAGTGACAAGTCGCTGTGGGCGACGCTTCTCCAGCTCTGGCCCTTCATGTGGCCGGACGGGCGGCCCGACCTCAAGCTGCGCGTCGTGCTGTCGATGGCGGCGCTGGTGCTGGCCAAGGTGATCACCGTCCTGGTGCCCTATCTTTACGCCTTCGCCACCGACGCGCTGGCGCCGAGAACCAACGTGCCCGAGCCGACGCTGATGTGGCTCAGCTACCCGGTGGCCATGGTGGTCGCCTACAACGTCGGCCGCATCCTGCTCAACGGCTTCAACAACCTGCGCGACGCCCTGTTCTCCGACGTCAGCCAGTACGCCGTCCGCCGCCTCGCCAACCTCACCTTCATCCATCTGCACCGCCTGTCGCTGCGCTTCCATCTGCAGCGGCGCACCGGCGGCCTGACGCGCGTTATCGACCGCGGCGTCAAGGGCATCGAATCGATCGTCCGCTTCACCATCCTCAACGCCATGCCGACGGTGCTGGAGTTCGCGCTGTCGGCGGTGGTCATCGTGGTGAACTTCGGCGTCAGCTACCTGCTGGTGATCGGCGTCACCATCTGGATCTACGTCTGGTTCTCGATCCGCTATTCCGACAAGCGTATCGCCATCCGCCGCCGCATGAACGACAGCGACACCGACGCCAACACCAAGTCGGTCGACAGCCTCCTAAACTTCGAAACCGTCAAGTATTTCGGCAACGAGAAGATGGAGGCCAGCCGCTTCGATGCCGCCATGGAGCGCTACGAGGCGGCCGCCAACGAGACCTGGTACTCGTTGTCCTGGCTGAACATGGGGCAGGCGGTGATCTTCACCGTCGGCGTCGCCCTGTGCATGGTGATGTCGGCGCACGAGGTGGTGGCCGGCACCCAGTCGCTGGGCGACTTCGTGCTGCTCAACACGCTGCTGATGCAACTCGGCATCCCCTTGAACTTCATCGGCTTCATGTATCGCGAGATCCGTCAGGGCGTCACCGACCTCGAGCAGATGTTCGACCTCCTGGCTCAGCCGGCCGAGATCGTCGACGCACCCGGCGCCGTCAAGCTGGAGGTGAGCGGCGGCGCCGTCCGCTTCGAGGACGTGCATTTCGCCTACGACCCCGACCGGCAGATCCTGAAGGGCGTCAGCTTCGAGATCCCGGCCGGCAAGACGGTGGCGGTGGTCGGCCCGTCGGGGGCGGGCAAGTCGACGCTGTCGCGCCTCTTGTTCCGCTTCTACGACGTCACCTCCGGCCGCGTTACCATCGACGGCCAGGACGTGCGCACCGTGACGCAGGAATCCTTGCGCGCCGCTATCGGCATGGTGCCGCAGGACACGGTGCTGTTCAACGACAGCATCTTCTACAACATCCGCTACGGCCGCCCCGATGCGACGCCCGACGAGGTGCGCGAGGCGGCGCGGCAAGCGCGCATCGCCCATTTCGTCGAGAGCCTGCCGGCCGGCTTCGACACGCCGGTCGGCGAGCGCGGCCTCAAGCTCTCCGGTGGCGAGAAGCAGCGCGTCGCCATCGCCCGCACCATCCTGAAGTCGCCGCCCATCCTGATCCTCGATGAGGCCACCTCGGCGCTCGACACCAACACCGAACGCGAGATCCAGGCCGAACTCGACCGCGTCGCCGAGGGGCGCACCACCATGGTGATCGCCCACCGGCTGTCGACGGTGGTCAACGCCGACGAGATCATCGTGCTGGAGAAGGGCCGCATCGCCGAGCGCGGCTCGCATGCCGAGCTGATCGACAAGGGCGGCCTCTACGCCACCATGTGGGCCCGCCAGCGCGAGGCCGACGAGGCGGAGGCGCGGCTGGCCCGCGTCAAGGCCGAGGACGACCTCGGCATCCTCGGGCGCGGCAGCAAGTCGGACGAGGCGGACGAACCCGCCTGAACTGTCCGAGCGGAGTCGACCGTTCGAGCCGATCGAACGGTTCGTGCG
>LUYO01000018.1:0-57173 GCA_001603295.1 Rhodobacterales bacterium Alpha_02 | reverse complement strand
ATATTATTTAGTAAATTTTACCGAGTTTTTTGCGGCTGCAATGTCGGGGTCAGAGGTAAATAGTTTACCTGCGGCGCGGGCGGAAGCCAATCTCGTCGGGGTAAACAATTAGGATAGGTGACGGCCGGAGCGCGGCTTTGTCCATCCCGACTTGAGTGTTTCCACGATGTTTCTATTGGAGCCGGAGCGTATTCGGGGCGCCGGCGGCGGCATGTCGAAGACTGGCCGTGGCCAACCACCATCTGACCGGCCGCGACGGTGCGACAGCGCGGAGCCGCGGCAATGGATGGTGGCATTGTCGGTGCCAAAGAAGCCGAAGAGCCGCCGGGGGCGGGCCGGCTCAGGCGTCGTCGGGCCGGCGGCAGCTCTCGCGCCAGATCAGCTCGGTGGCGATGGTGACGCGCTTGACGTAGTCGCGGCCGTTCAACTGCTCCATCAGCAGGTCGAAGGCGTTCTCGCCGATGCGCTCGGCCGGGATGCGCACGGTGGTCAGCGGCGGCGCCAGGAACTGGGCGGCCGGAATGTCGTTGAAGCTCGCCACGGCGATGTCGGAGGGGATGCGCAGGCCGCGCTCCTGGATGGCGCGGTAGGCGCCGATCGCCACGTTGTCGTTGGAGGTGACGACGATCTCCGGCAGGTCCGGCTCGGCCATCAGCTGGCAGGCGAGGCGGTAGCCGCTCTCGAAACGGAGTTGCTCGGCGAGGAGATAGTGGGCTGGATTGAACAGGCCCTTCTTCTCGGTCCACTCGCGGAAGGTCTTGGCGCGCTCCTCGGAGGCCGGATAGAGCACGTTGCCGGAGGGGCGGTCGTCGCCGAGGAAGCCGAAACGGCGGTATCCGGCGGCGTAGAGGCGGTCCAGGAGGCGCGTGATGGCGAAGGAGAGGTCGCTCGCCACGATGTCGAACAGGTCGATGTTCGGCGCGAAATCGGCCAGCACCAGGTTGGCATTGATCTGCCGCACCCAATCGATCTCGGCGTCGGTGTGCATGCCGAGTGCGATGATGCCGGCGGCGCCCCGCAGGTCCTCGGCCGGCGGCAGCTCGGCGGTGCGGTAGAAGACCTGCACCTCGACGCGGTTGGCGCGGGCCCGCGCCTCGATGCCCATGCGAACGCCGATATAATAGGGGTCGGCCAGTTCCTCGTCGGGCCGCAGGAAGTGCACGATGCCGACGCGGGCGCCGGCATGGTCGGATGGCGCCTGCGGCCGGGGCGGACGCGGCCGGTTGCGCGGCGTCAGGTAATTGAGCGCTTCGGCCGTCTCGATGATCGCCTGCCGCTTGGTTTCGGTGATCGAAAGTGTGGCGTCGTAGTTGAGAACGCGCGACACCGTGGCCGAGGACACTCCGACCGCCTTGGCGATTTCCTTGATCGTGACCATCTGAGCACTCTCAGCCGGGTTGCCGAAACACCGATGAACCGTTCCATTCTACGGCTAAACGGCCATGGCTGGTAGTAAAGTTTTACTAAATCATCCGAAAGACGAATGCCGGCCGGATGGCCATCGCCACGAAGCAGCCCGCAAGCCGGCTTTCTGTTACCCGCATTTGCAATGCGGGTAAAGGCTCGGGCCGGCGCGTCCTACTGCCAGGCGACCAGCATGGCGCCGGCGGCGATCAGCGCCACGCCGGCCGCGCCCTGCGGCGACAGGCGCTCGCCGAGGAACAGCACGGCGAAGATGGCGACCAGCACCACCGACAGCTTGTCGACCGGCGCGACGCGCGCCGCGTCGCCCAGCTTCAGCGCCCGAAAATAGCAGAGCCAGGAGGCGCCGGTGGCGAGGCCCGACAGGACAAGGAACAGCCACGTGCGGCCGGGGACGGCGGAGAACGGCTGGAAGCCGCTGGTGAGCGCCACGACGAGGGCGGCGACCGCCAGCACGACGGCGGTGCGGATCAGTGTCGCGAGATCGGAGCCGATCGCCTCGACGCCCACCTTGGCGAGGATGGCGGTGGCCGCCGCGAAGGCGGCCGACAGGACGGCCCAGGTTTGCCAGAGTTGGAGAAGGCTTTTCATGTCTGGACCGCCCGCTGCCGGTCGCCTGCCGCGAAATGCGCCATCTGGTCGGCGAGAGCCTTGACGAAGGCCGGCCGGGCGGTGGCGCGCGTCACATAGCCACGGCAGGCGGGATAGGCGGCCAGCCCATCGAAGCGGTCGACGAGGCGGAGCACGTCGGCCATCGCGATATCGGCGATCGTGAAGCGGCCGGCCAGCCACTCGCGCTCCGTCAGCACGCTCTCCATGTGGGCAAGCCGTGCGTTGACGAACCGCTCGAGGAACTTCCATCCCGGCGTGTCGCCGGTGTCGCCGGAGAACTGGAACAGCGACCAGGGCAGGCTGGCCATCTCCACCGAGTTGAGCGCCGCGAACAGCCATTCCAGCGTCTCGGCGTGGCCGGGCCGGTCGGCGGGCATCAGCGCCGCGCTCTGCTCGCCGAGATGCAGCAGGATGGCGCCGCTCTCGAAGATCGACAGGTCGCCGTCGGTCAGCCATGGCACCTGACCGAAGGGTTGATGCGCGAAATGGGTGGCGCCGCGGTCGTCGAACGGCACGCTCTCGACGCGATAGGGCAAACCGGCTTCCTCCAGCGCCCAGCGCACGCGGATGTCGCGCACGAAGCCGCGCGGTGGGGCGGGAACCCAATCGAAGGTGGTGAGGATCAGCTCGGCCATCGGCGCCTCCATGCGTCGGGGACTATGACCCCTGTCGGGCGCCGCATAAAGGGGTGCCGGCGGTTGTCAAACGGCGGCGGAGGCGCGACAGTGCCGCCGGCAACCGGAGAGCTTCACCATGCTGACCGTCTATGGCGTCTACAAGTCGCGCGCCTCGCGCCTCTACTGGCTCCTCGAGGAACTGGGCGTACCCTTCGAGAAGGTGCCGGTGATCCAGGCCCGCAAGGTGCCGGACCCGCTTTCCGCCGACGCGCCGCTCAACACGCGCTCGCCGTCCTTCCTCGCCGTCAACCCGATGGCGCAGATCCCGTCGATCGACGACGACGGCCTGGTGCTCTCCGAATCGCTGGCCATCCTGCTCTATCTCGCCCGGAAGCACGGCGGCCCGCTGGCGCCCGCCGATTTGTCCGAGGAGGGACGGATGCTGCACTGGCTGTTCTGGGGCGGCACGACGCTGGAGCCGCTGACCGTGCAGGTGACGCAGGGCGACGAGAGCGGCGCGTGGCAGAGCGAGGAGGGCCAGGAGAAGCTCGCCGCCCTCGGGAAGACGATGAAGAAGCCGCTCGTCGTCTTCGAGGCGCATCTTGCGGCGGGCGGTCATGTGGCCGGCGGCCGCTTTACCGTCGCCGACCTTGGGCTCGCCGAGATCGTCCGTTACGTGCAGGGACATCCCAGGCTGCTCGCCGACTTCCCAAGGGTGCGGGACTGGCTCGAACGCTGCCAGGCGCGGCCGGGCTTCAAGGCTATGTGGGAGAAGCGCAACGCCGAGTGACGGCCGGACGCCGATTGACAGCTCCGGCCCGCCCTGCAACATGCCCGCCGCATCATCCACGGCCGAGGATTGCCCATGACGATCGCCAGCCCGGCGCTGCTCGACGGCCTGATTGCCGCCTCGATCGAGGCCGGCCGCATTATCCTCGACGTCTACGCCCGGCCGATCGACGTCGCCTTCAAAGCCGATGCCTCGCCGGTGACCGAGGCCGACGGCCGGGCCGAGGCGGCCCTGCTTACCGCGCTCGCCCGTCTTGCCCCCGGCGTACCGGTGGTGGCCGAGGAAAGCGTGGCGGCCGGCCGCGTGCCGCCAGCCACGACGCGCTTCTTCCTGGTCGACCCGCTTGACGGCACCAAGGAGTTCATCGGCGGCAACGGCGAGTTCACCGTCAACGTGGCGCTGATCGAGCGCGGCGTGCCGGTGATGGGCGTCGTGTACGCGCCGGCCATCGGCCGGCTGTTCGCCGGCGGTCCGGACGGCGCCGCCGAGATCACGGTGATGGACGGCAGTGCCGGGGCGCGACGGTCGATCCGCGTGCGGCCGCTGCCGGCCGAGGGGGCGGTGCTGCTCGTCTCGCGCAGTCACGGCACGGTCGCCACCGACGCCTTCCGGCCGGCCGTGCCGGTGGCCGGCCGACGGGCCATCGGCTCGTCGCTGAAGTTCGGCCTGATCGCCGCCGGCGAGGCGGATCTCTATCCGCGCTTCGGCCCGACCATGGAATGGGATACTGCGGCCGGTGATGCCGTGCTGAGGGCGGCCGGCGGCGTGATGACGCTGCCGGACGGCGCACCCTTCCTCTACGGCAAGCGCGGCCGCCCCGGCCTTGCCGACTTCGCCAATCCATCATTCATTGCCGCATCCGATCCCTGCCTGACGGCTGGTTGCCGCGTGGCGGGGTGATCCGTTTCCAGAGGAGATTGATCGTGAGTCTTTCCCCCGTTCACGACGAGCTGGCCGCCGTCCATCAGGAGCTGACCGCCTGGCTGATGACCGAGGCGCTGCCGATCTGGTGGGCCTTCGGCGTCGACCACGTCAACGGCGGTTTCCATGAGGTGCTCGGCCTCCGGTGCGAGATCGTGCCGGCGCCGCGCCGGGTGCGCGTCACCGCCCGCCAGATCTTCACCTTCGCCCTTGCCGGCCGGCTCGGCTGGACCGGCCCCTGGGAGCGCACGGTGGAGGAGGGGCTCGCCTATTTCCTCGACAAGTGCATGCTGCCCAACGGCGCCGTGCGCATGGTGACCGAGGTCGATGGCGCCCCCAAGGACGACACCTTCAGTCTCTACGATCAGGCCTTCGCGCTGTTCGCGCTGGCCGCCGCCGCGTCGGTGGTCCGGGACCGCAGCAAGGTGGAGGCGGCGGCCGTCAAGCTGCGCGACCTGCTGATGACCGACTACAAGAACCCGATCGCCGGCTTCGAGGAGTCGATCCCCCGCTCGCTGCCGCTCAAGGCCAACCCGCACATGCACATGTTCGAGGCCTGTCTCGCCTGGGAGGAGGTGGGAGGCGACACCACCTGGAGCCGGCTGGCCGACGAGATCGCCGACCTCTGTCTGACCAGGTTCATCGACCCCAGGGAGGGTTGGCTGAAGGAGTTCTTCAACGCCGACTGGTCGGTGGTGGACGGGGTGCCCGGCCGCATCTGCGAGCCCGGCCACCAGTTCGAGTGGGCATGGCTGCTCACCCGTTGGGGTACCTCCCGGCGGCGCCCGGATGCCGTGGCGGCGGCGCGGCGTCTCTGTGCGCTCGGCGAGGCGCACGGCATCAACGTCGCGCAGGAGGTGGCCATCATGGGCCTTCTCGACGATCTCTCCATCCACGACGGCACGGCGCGCATGTGGTCGCAGACCGAGCGCATGAAGGGCAACCTGGCGCTGGCCGCCGCCACCGGCGACGCGGCCGATCGCGACGGCCATCTGGTCAACGTGGTGAAGGGGGCGCGGGCCTTGCAGCGCTATTGCGAGGTCGACACGCCCGGCCTCTGGCGTGACCGCATGAAACCCGACGGCTCGTTCGTGATCGAGCCGGCGCCGGCCTCCACCTTCTACCACATCATCTGCGCCATCGACGAGGTTGGGAAATACGTCGCAAGTCGCTGAGAGGTTTGGAACTCTCCGCCCTTGTTGACGTTCTGATTCAAGGAAAGCCGCCCTCGCCGCCGGGGGCGGCTTCTTCATGTGATGAATCCGGAGCGGCGGTCCGTCGGCTGCGAAGAGTCCGGTGGATCGCCCAAGTGCTTGATCTCAGGTGCTTGCGCTCATGGCGATTGTGGGTTCAAGTGCGGCCGGAGGACGGCTTGACGAAGAGGTAGCCATGGGGGGTGCGGCGGACGGTCGCCTTTACGGACAACCGATGGCGGAGTCGGGGCTCGACGCGGCTTTCATCGAGCGGTCGCTGTTCGACGCGCTGATCGATACCGTCGAGGCCGATCCCGACCTCGTGGCCATCGAGGATCAGAACCGCCAGCCGGTGACGCGCCGCAACCTGCTGCTGGCCGCCTGCGTGCTCGGCCGGCGTCTGGCGACCATCAGCCGCCGGGGCGAGCGGGTCGGCCTGCTGCTGCCCAATGTCAACGGTGTCGCCATCGCCTTCTTCGCGCTCACCGCCTACGGACGGACGCCGGCTCTGCTCAACTTCACGGGCGGCAGCCACGGCCTCAACGGCGCCATCCGCGTCGGCACCATCCGCACGGTGATCACCTCCTCGGCCTTCGTGAAAACGGCCAAGCTCGAACCGGTGATCGACGAGATCAAGGACAAGGTGCGCATCGTCTACCTTGAGGACGTGCGGGCCGGCCTGACGCTGATCGACAAGGGCGTCGGCGCCGCCTATGCCCGCTGGGCGCGGAGGCTCCACCGCTTCTACCGGCGGGCGCCGCGCGACATCGCCGCCGTGCTGTTCACCTCGGGCACCGAGGGCGCGCCGAAGGGCGTCGGGCTCACCTCGACCAACTTCCTGTCCAACGTCGCGCAGATCCTGGCGCTCTACGAGTTCTACCCCGAGGACACGCTGTTCAACGCGCTGCCGGTGTTCCACTCCTACGGCCTCACCGCCGGCCTGTTCCTGCCGCTCTACGGCCGCTTCAAGTCGTTCCTCTATCCCTCGCCCCTGCACTATAAGGCAATCCCCGGCCTCGTTCGCGACAGCGGCTCGACGGTGCTGCTGTCCACCGACACCTTCGCCGCCGGCTGGGCGCGGGCGGCCGAGGACGGCGACTTCGACAAGGTGCGCCTGACCATCCTCGGCGCCGAGCGGGTCAAGAAGCAGACGCGGGCCCTGTGGATGGACCGCTTCGGCGTGGTGCTCAACGAGGGCTACGGCGCGACCGAATGCGCGCCGGTGCTGTCGGTCAACTATCCCGGCAGTTTCCGCGACGGCACCGTCGGCCGCCTGCTGCCGGGCATCGAGGCGCGGCTCGATCCGGTACCGGGCCTGGAGATCGGCGGCCGGCTCTACGTGCGGGCGCCCAACATCATGGCCGGCTACTACCTCGCCGACCGGCCGGGCGAGCTGGTCATGAACGACCCCGACGGCTGGTACGACACCGGCGACATCGTCTCCATCGACGACGACGGCTTCGTCACCCTGCTCGGCCGCGCCAAGCGCTTCGCCAAGATAGGTGGCGAGATGATCTCGCTTGCCGCTGTCGAAGCCTTCGCCGCCGCCATCTGGCCCAACTCGTCGCACGCCGTCGTCACCATCTCCGACCCGCGCAAGGGCGAGGCGCTGGTACTGGTTACCGATGCTGGCGACGCCACGGTCGAGGCGCTCACCGCCTATGCCCGCGAGCACGGCGTGCCGGAGTTGCAGGTGCCGCGCAAGATCGTCAAGACCTACGCGCTGCCGGTGCTCGGCACCGGCAAGATGGACCTCGCCGCCATCGAACAGATGGCCCGCTCCTGAGGGGCAAGCCCATCGGAAGGCTGGCTTCGCCGTCGGCCCGGATGCCGCTTCGGCACCGATGCCGCCCGAGGGCGAGACGAGGGCGCCCCGCAGCCCCTCGCGAAACGTCGAGGCGATGCTGTGCCGACAGCATTCCGCCGGCCGCCTCAAGCCCTTGTCCTTGAATCCGTTTCCCCGCCGGTGTCCGCAAGTGTCTGGCGGGATTCAACCTCGCCAACCGGAAAGTTGTGTCGATCGTGTCGGATTCATCGATCGGTAACCCTTCCATGAGACTCTCACTGCGCGCCATCAGGAGATAATCGCGTCTTCAGGTTGTGGTCACGGGCCAGTTAAAGTCCTTCGCAAACTGGTTCAAGAGTTCGCAAATATCTATGGTTAACAAAGGCTTGATAGCCTTTGTTAATGTGAAATCTCAGATTCCGTGCGAACGTCAACGCTCCCGTTGCGGCGGTACTTTCAGACAGCCGAAAAAACAGGAATGAATTCAGAGAGATGATGGATCATCCTCTGAGACGGGGCGATGTTCGGAACAGTTGCCGCCTGTTGGCAGCGGGAGGCGGAAAAGGGCCTCCGAAAACCTCAAAAACGCTCTCTTCTCAAGCTCCTCTGGCAAAGCCGGTTCGCCCTTCACAGGGAAGGCGCGCGACGATGTCGAAACAAGATATCGGGCGGTGGCCGCAACTTCCGGGAGTCCGGTGGCCGCCGCTTCGGACAATGAATCAAAAGCGACGGGTGGGATCAAGCCCAAAAGGGAGTCATTTCAGACTATTGGCCTTGTCAGTTTGCACAATATCGAGTCAGCGGCTTCACGTACTGAATCCGGTAGGACGAAGAGGCGGTGCCGGGGCGGCGGCGGGACGGCTAGGAAGGCGCCGGATCGACGGTGGGCAAAGCGCTCGATGGTGGCGGGAGCGAGCGGCCAGGGAGGGGCGCTAGGGCGTGACGAGCGGCGGCTGGAGAGCCTCCGGCGTGGCCTGAGAGGGCGGCCATTAAGGCGACCGGTGGCGTCGATGGCAGTTCGGATGGCCGCTGGCGGGCGGCTGAAGGACCGGAGGAGGGCGATGAGGACGGGCCGGTTATGGGCGGTCGGGCGGCCGAGGCAAGCAATCCGATTGCCCGCTTTCGGCGCCCGGCGCAACAAAACCGTCGCTGCCGGGCTTTCGCGGCGAAGACCGGCCGACTATCATAAGCTCTCAATCAGCAAGCACGGCCGTTCCGTCTGGCGGGATCGGGCCTGTCTCTTCGTCGCGAGGATACCGCCGTTGTCCGTCAGCCCCATCTCCGTGAGCCGCCCGCTCGACGCCGTCGACCCGGTGTGGGCGCGCGTCCGTCTGGAAGCCGCCGCCGCCGTCGAGAACGAACCGGCGCTCGGCGGCTTCATGCACCTCACCGTGCTCGACCACACCCGCCTCGAGGACGCGGTGATCCAGCGCGTCGCCGACCGGCTGGGCAACACCACCGTTCTCTCGGCGATGATCGCCCAGGCCTTCCGCGAGGCGGTGACCGACGACCCCGGCATCGCCGCCGCCTTCCGTTCGGACATCGTCGCCTTCGAGGATCGCGACCCGGCCTGCGACCGCTTCATCGAGCCGCTGCTCTACTACAAGGGCTACCACGCCATCGAGGCGCACCGGCTCGCCCACTGGCTCTGGCACCGCGGCCGGCGCGACCTGTCGCTCTACCTGCAGAGCCGGTCGTCGGAGGTGTTCCAGGTCGACATCAATCCCGGCGCCCGGCTGGGGCGCGGCCTGTTCTTCGACCACGCCACCGGCATCGTCATTGGCGAGACGGCGGTGGTGGAGGACGACGTGTCGCTGCTCCAGAATGTCACGCTCGGCGGCACCGGCAAGGAGAGCGGCGACCGCCATCCCAAGATCCGCCACGGCGTGATGATCGGCGCCGGCTCGAAGATCCTCGGCAACATCGAGGTCGGTGCCTGCTCGCGCGTCGCCGCCGGTTCGGTGGTGCTGAAGCCGGTGCCGGCGGGCACCACGGTGGCCGGCGTGCCGGCGCGGGTGATCGGCGAGGCCGGCTGCGCCGACCCGGCCCATTCCATGGAGCAACGGCTGCCGGAGGGCGGCGAAGGCTGAGAGACCGTCTTGAAATTCTACTGCGGCGGCCGTCTGGTCCGACTTTTTGCGCTTCCGGTGCTCACGGACCTTATGTCCGCTCCGCTCCGGTTCTCAAAAGCCGGTCCAGCCGACTCACCGCAGCGAATTTCAAGGCGGTCTCTGAGGACGGCGCGTGGACAACCGGTGACGGCTGCAACCACTTCGCCGCTCACGGGTTTCCTTGCCGGATCGTCCGTGCCAGAACAGGCCGACGCCGGCGACTCGCCGCCGATCGGCCCGCCGGCCCTCAGACTGGAGACACCAAGTTGACCAAAGACGAAATCGCCCGCGTCGAGAAATTCCTGCGCAAGACGCTGCAATCGCCGACCATCAGCGTGCGGGCGCGGCCGCGCAAGACCGACTCGGCCGAGGTCTACGTCGGCGAGGAGTTCATCGGCGTCGTCTACGAGGACGACGAGGACGACGAGAAGTCGTTCAATTTCCAGATGGCGATACTCGCCGAGGATCTCGCCGGCTGATCAGGCCGGCGCCGCCGCCGTTCAAGCGGTGACGCCGAAGGACAGTAGCAGCACGCGCACGCCGCTCTTGATGCCCGCCCAGTCGGCGAGCAGGCCCTTGCGGAAGCGGATCTGCACCGACAGGTCGTTGCCGGCGTGGATTTCGGTGAGGCAGGAGGCGGGATAGTCGCTGTCGTCGGGCGCCGTGCAATGTGTGGTGAACGGATTTGTCGACCCCGCCTCGAAGAACACCTCCTCGCCGCTGAGGCCCGATTCCTCGGACATGCGGTGGCCGACCAGACCGGCCGGCGCCGGGATCGACCCTTCCTCGAAGAAATGCTGGTAGACGTTGATCAGCCGGCCGACGCTGTCGGTCGGCGTATCGCGCCGGCGGATGCTGAGGAAGACGACCGGTGCGTCGGCGCTCAGGTCGAGGAAGTCCTTGCGGAAGGCGCGCGTGTAGCCGGCCATCTCCGGGAAATGCACGGCAAGGTCGACCCGGTCGTGCGGGCCGACGTTCCGCTGGTCGGGAAAGCGGAACATGTTGGCCGGGATCACCAGCCGCTGGTCGCCGATGAACAGCGCCACCGGCGTCGGATCGGTCGAGCGGCCGTCGCGGCCGTCGAGATCGGCCGACAGGCCGATCAGCAGGTTCACCAGCATCACGCCGCCGGCCAGCAGGAAGGACGTCAGGATGGCGCGCAGGAACCAGGCCGTCGCGCTGGTGCGGCGGCGAGCCGGACGCCGGGGCGGACGCAGCAGGCTTTCGTCCGGATATGCCGCATAGTGGGTCACGACCGCCTCCCGATTTGAGACAGGGGCCCCGCCGGCCATTGCCGGCCCGGTCCCGTTGCATCGCCGAACCCCGCCTGTTCCGCCGCCCGGCTCGTTCCGCGCCGGCGCGGCCCGTCCCTTGCGACGCAGAGGGCGGATCCGTGCTCATTGTTTCATTTCGGATCAGGGTTAAGGCGGGGTTAACGGCGATGGACGGCGAGATTCTGGCAACCTGTTTTTCGATCATGTTGGGCTTCGTTCTGGCGGGCCTTTTGTCGTCGCTTTACCAACTGGTGACTTCGAAGCCGGCCCGCTTCGAGATGCAGGCGGAGACGATCGTCCTCGGCATTGCCCAGACCTTCCTGATCATGTTCGCCGGCCCGGCCATCCTGATGCGCAACGCCATCCGCGGCCGCCGCATCGAGCACCGCAATGTCGGCTGGCTGGTGGCCTCGACGGCGATCGCCGGCGCCTGGAGCCTCTGTTCAGGCGTGATGCTGCTGCCCTTCTTTGTCGTGGTCGCCCAGGCCATTGGCTGAGGCGATCGGCCGAAGCTAAAGCTCTGTCGGCCGGGAAAGATTTCCGAAACGTTTCAGTCCTAGAATGACGACCCGTGCTTGTTGACAGGGCGCCAGGGACATGCCGCGTTTCGGCTGGAAAAGGGCAGACGGGGGATCGAAGCGCCGCCACGAGGTGGCGGCATGAACGTCCTCGCCCTCCTGCGCTTCCGCAAAGCGGACATCCTGCGGCGGGCGGTCAATCTCCTGCCTATCCTGTTCGCCGCGATTCTTCTTGTCTTTGCCGAGAACTCGGCCATCGAGGCCTACCGCACCTTCCAGCGCATCGAGGCGTCGAACGCCAGCGAGGCCATCCGGGCCGGTCGCGACATCGGCGACCAGGCCAAGCTGGTCGAGATGTCGCGCCGCAAGCTCGGCAACCGGCTGATCCTCGGCTTCACGGCGGACGACGCGGACGACATGCGCGCGGCGCTGGCCGGCCTGCTCGCCACCATCGACAACGCCCGGCCGGCCTTCATCCTGCCGGCCGACGCGGCGCTGATCTCGCAGATCGACAGCATCGCCGAGTTGGCGACCGGGCTGGAGACCGCCTTCGCGGGTGTCCATCCCGACGACACGACGATCCTCAACGCCCTCGACGGCGATCTCCGGCGGCTGTCGGAGAAGTTCCGCCTGTTGCAGGAAAACATGAGCGAGCAGGGCACGCGCTACATCGCGCTGCAGGGCGAGACGCTGGCGGCCAGCTATTCGGCGATGCTGAAGCTGTCCATCGCCATGGTCGGCGCCATCGCCTCGATGCTGGCGCTGCTGGTGCTCAACCGTCGCGCCACCTGGCAGGCCAATTATCGCGCCGACCACGACGTTACCACCGGCGTGCTCAATCGCCGCGCCTTCGAGCGCTGGATCGAGGGCATCCACTTCGATCCGCATACATCCAAGGCGGTGATGGTGTTCGACCTCGACAACTTCAAGGAGGTCAACGACGAGCTGGGCCACATGGCCGGCGACCACGTGCTGAAGGCTTTTGTAGCCAACCTCGTCGCCTCCTTCGGTCAGGATGCGCTGGTGGTGCGCTGGGGCGGCGACGAGTTCGTGGCGGTGGTGTCCACCGACGGCCTCGTCGAGGCGGGTGCCGTGACGCTGCTGCGCGCCTCCTTCGCGCGGCTGCAGACGGTGGTGCGCTTCGGCGATACCGACATCGAGGTGCGTTGCTCGGGCGGCGCCGCGGTCTGGCCCACCGACAGCCGCGACTTCCACGAGGTGCTGCAACTGGCCGACCTCGCGCTCTACAAGGCGAAGTCGCGCGGCAAGTCGCGCCTGCAATTCTACGACACCGACATCCTCAACGAGCGCCACAAAGTGCTGGCGCTGCGCGAGCGGCTGAGGGCGGCATTGCGCGACGGCGAACTCAGTCTGCACTGGCAGCCGCAGGTGGACGTCGATCGCAGCTACGTGCCGTCGGCCGAGGCGCTGATCCGTTGGACCGACCGGGAGACCGGCCGCATGATCTCGCCCGGCGAGTTCATCCCGGCTGCCGAGGCGTCCGACCTGATCATCGAGATCGACAATTTCGTCATCGAGGAGGCGGTGCGCACCGCCGCCCGCTGGGCGACCCTCTGGCAATATCCGCCGATCGTCGCCGTCAACGTGTCGGCGGCGCATTTCCAGCGGCGCGAGTTCGTCGGTCAGGTGCGGGACATCCTGCGCCGCCACAATCTCGGCCCCGACCGGCTGGAGCTGGAGATTACCGAGGGCGTCATTCTCGGCGACAACATCGAGGTGACGCGCAACCTCAAGGGCCTCGAGGCGCTGGGCGTCCACATCGCCCTTGACGACTTCGGCACCGGCTATTCCAACATCGCCTATCTGGCGCAACTGAAGCCGGACCGGCTGAAGATCGACCAGGCGTTCATCGCCGCGCTGTCGGGCAACCCGCAGATGGAATCGCTGGTGTCGGCGATTATCGGCATCGGCAGGGCGATCGACTGCGAGGTGGTGGCCGAGGGCGTCGAGACCGTCGAGCAGTTGGATCTGGTGCAGCGCCTCGGCTGCTGCCTGGTGCAGGGCTACTACTTCGCCAAGCCGATGCCCGACGACGATTTCCAGGCCTGGCGCGAGGCCAACTATCCGGACGCCGCCGTGTCGGTGACGCATCTCCGCCGGCTCGGCGACCGGCTGGCAAGGGCCGGCGAGGCGCTTTGACGCGGGCCGCCGTACCGGTGGCGGCAGGCGGCGGCGCGATATATGCTGCGACCCCATCCCCAAGGCATTTCCGGTGAGATCAACTTCGTCGGAGATACTTTATCTATTTGTTTCGATGCAATTCCGGATGCAAAACGGTTCCCGCTTTTGCCGGAGTTGCTCCAGACCGGAGCTGTATCATGGCCGCCTGGCCCACCGAAATCCGCCTTGCCGCCGACAAGCGGTCGCTCGCCGTGTCCTTCGAGGACGGCGCGTCCTTCTCCATTCCGGCCGAACTCCTCAGGGTGAACTCGCCGTCGGCCGAGGTGCAGGGCCACTCGCCGAGCCAGCGCGTCACGGTGGCCGGCAAGAAGGACGTCCGCATCACTGCCGTCGAGCCGGTCGGCTCCTATGCCGTGAAGCTGGTGTTCGACGACGGCCACGACAGCGGCCTCTACACCTGGAAAATCCTCTACGAGGCCGGCCGGGACCAGGAGGCGCAGTTCGCGGCCTATCTCGCCGAACTCGAGCAGAAGGGCCTCAAGCGCTGATCCCGGCCTTCTGAAAAGACGAACGCCGCCGCGGCATGCCGCGACGGCGTCTTGCGTTCCGGTACTGATGGATCAGCGGACGACGACGACCTTGGTGCCGACGCCGACGCGCTCGTAGAGGTCGGCGACGTCATCGTTGGTCATGCGGATGCAGCCCGACGACACCGCCTGACCAATGGTCCACGGCTCAGCCGTGCCGTGAATGCGGTAGATGGTCGAGCCGATGTACATGGCGCGGGCGCCGAGCGGGTTGTCCGGGCCGCCGGGCATGAAATAGGGCAGCTTCGGCTGACGCTTGCGCATGGCCGGCGGCGGCGTCCAGCCGGGCCACTCGGCCTTGCGGGTGATGTGGTGCTCGCCCGACCAGGTGAAGCCGGGACGGCCGACGCCGATGCCGTATTTCATCGCCTTGCCCTCGCCCACCACGTAGTAGAGGCGGCGCTCGGTGGTGTTGACGACGATCGTCCCCCGGCCGAAGGGGCCGGCGTAGTCGATCAGCTCCTTCTTGATCGGGCTTTCCATCGAGCGCGCCGAAGGCTTGCGCACGATGGACTGGAAGCTGCCGGTGGCAGGGTCCCAGAAGCGGACGGTTTCCTCTTCGGCGCGGGCGATGCCCGCGTTCAGCGACCCGGCCATGAGAGCGGCGGCCGCAAGCAGAAACATCTTTCTCATCATCGTGAAAGAACCGGTGTCCAGTAGGTTTGAAGGGAGTGTCGCAACAAGACTGCCGCTCGGCCCGGAATCCCGCGCCGAACCCGAAATCGACAGAACGACGATGCAGAGTGCGCCGCCGTCCTTCAAGCGCTTATACGCGCTGAACCGTAGCCGGTTCCGCCTTCCAGCCGCTTTGTTGCCACAATGCAACGGTCGCGCTGCGGTTTTGGTTAACGGAGCATGAACACTCACACCGTGAGCTGCTGTCCCAGCTCGACGACGCGGTTGGAGGGCAGGCGATAGAAGTCGGTGGCGTTGGCCGCCATGCGGGTCAGCGAGATGAACAGGCGATTCTGCCACACCGGCATCGGCGACTGCGGGCTCGGCTTGAACGAGCGGCGGTTGAGGAAGAACGACGTCGCCATGATGTCGAACTTGATGCCCTGCCGACGGCACTCGGCCAGCGCCCGCGGCACGTTGGGCGTTTCCATGTAGCCGAAGGTCAGCTCGACCAGCACGAAGTCGTCCGACAGCGGCTCGATTTTGACGCGCTGGTCGTCCGGATAGCGCGGCGTCGTCGCCACGTGCACGGTCATGATGATGTTCTTGGCGTGCAGGACGTTGTTGTGCTTGAGATTGTGCAGGAGGGCGCTCGGCGCGATGTCCGGGTCGGAGGTCAGGAACACCGCCGTGCCGTTCACCCGCACCGGATGCGACTTGCCGAGCATCTTCAGGAGGTCGGTGAGCGGGATGTTCTCGCGGTGCGACTTCTCGTAGACCAGTTCGCTGCCGCGCACCCAGGTCCACATGCAGGTGGCGACGCAGACGGCCAGCGTCAGCGGCAGGTAGCCGCCGTCGAACACCTTCAGGAGGTTGGCCGACAGGAAGACGATCTCCATCGACAGGAAGGGCGCCACGATGGCGACGGCCACCCAGATCGGCCACTTCCACACCTTCCAGACAACGATGAAGGCCAGCATCGACGACATCACCATCTCGCCGGTGACGGAGATGCCGTAGGCCGAGGCCAGCGCGCTCGACGAGCGGAAGAACACCACCAGGGCGAGGATGCCGATCAGCAGCATCCAGTTGATGCGCGGCAGGTAGATCTGGCCGGCCTGCGTCTCGGAGGTATGGCGACTTTCGATGCGAGGGATCAGGCCGAGCTGCACCGCCTGCTGGGTGAGCGAGAAGGCGCCGGTGATCACCGCCTGGCTGGCGATGATGGTGGCGACGGTGGCCAGGAGGATGAACGGGATCCGCACCGGCTGCGGCACCATCAGGAAGAACGGGTTCTCCAGCGCCGCCGGGTGGGAGAGCACCAGCGCGCCCTGGCCGAGATAGTTGAGCGCCAGCGCCGGGAACACCAGCGTCAGCCAGGCGAGCTGGATCGGCCGCCGGCCGAAGTGGCCCATGTCGGCGTAGAGCGCCTCGGCGCCGGTGACGGCGAGAAATACCGAGCCGATCACCACCAGCGCCAGGAAGCCGTGGTCGACCATGAAGCCGAGCGCCGAGGTGGGCAGGAGGGCGTAGAGGATGGCCGGATCGTCGTTGACGTGCATCAGGCCGAGGAGGCCGAGGCAGATGAACCAGACGGCGGTGATCGGCCCGAACCAGGCGGCGACGCGGCCGGTGCCGAGGCTCTGTATGGCGAACAGCAGGATCAGGATGACAATCGTCAGCGGCACCACATAGTGGGAGAAGGCGGGCGCCACCACGTTCAGGCCCTCGACGGCCGACAGCACCGAGATGGCCGGGGTGATCACCGCGTCTCCGAAGAACATCGAGGCGCCGAGAATGCCGATAATCAGCGCGAAGCCGCCGCGCCGGCCGAGGGCGCCGCGCACCAGCGCCACCAGCGACAGCGTGCCGCCTTCGCCCTTGTTGTCGGCATACATCAGAAACAGGACATATTTCAGCGTCACCACCAGCGTCAGCGTCCAGATCAGCAGCGACACCACGCCGGTCACCTCGGCGCGGGTCAGCCCGTCGGAGGCGGTGTGGTGCAGCGCCTCGCGGAAGGCGTAGAGCGGGCTGGTGCCGATGTCGCCGTAGACGACGCCGACCGAGCCGACAGCAAGGCCGAACGTCGAGCCGGCATGGGGCTGTTCTCCGGTGACCGGCTCGTCGGCTGATGGGGAATGGGCGGTCGTCTTGCTGGCTTTTGTTTTGGCGTCGTTCATGTAGAACCGTCGCGGGGATCGGACGTCGGTGACGTCGGCTCGATCCGGCGGCGTGGAGATAGCGGAATATACTCAACTCCGCAAGCACAGCCACCGGGTGAGGCCGCCGCTAATAAAGGCAGGTTTTCGGGGCTTGCCTCGGGTTTCATCCGTTCGTCCGCGCTGCCACTCGGCCGGCCCCGAGGCAAGCCCTTGACGCAGAACGCGCGGTGGCGAATGAGGTTCCATTTTGCCGGGCGATGCTCTAGAAAGCGCGGCACGCCCGCCGCCGGTTCGTCCTCCCCGACATGCCGCCGGCGGGTCTTTCTCGACCGGGTGCCGACCATGTCCCTTGTCCACATTCTGCTCGTTGCCGTCGGTGGCGCCTTCGGATCGGTCTGCCGTTATCTGGTCGGCGTCGGCGCCGGCCGGCTGCTCGGACCCGACTTCCCGTTCGGCACGATGATCGTCAACATCGTCGGCTCGTTCATCATGGGCGCATTCATCGAGCTGCTGGCGCTGAAGCTCAACGGTTCGGAGGGGCTCCGGCTGTTCGTGGCGGTCGGTATCCTCGGCGGCTTCACCACGCTGTCGTCCTTCTCGCTCGACACCATCGTGCTGTTCGAGCGCGGCGCCATCGCCGCCACCGCCGTCTACGTCGCCGGCTCGATCGTGCTGTCGCTGGCAGCGCTGGTCGCCGGTCTCCACCTCGTGAGGGCCTTCATATGAGCCAGGAAACGTCCGGCGGGCCACGCGTCGAGATGATCGTCGTCGCCAAGGACGAGGCCGGCATGCGCCTCGACCGCTGGTTCAAGGAACATTTCCCCGGCCTCGGCTTCGGTCATCTCCAGAAGCTGATCCGCTCGGGGCAGGTGCGCGTCGACGGCGGCCGCTGCAAGACCGAGCAGCGGCTCGGCGCCGGCCAGACGGTGCGCGTGCCGCCGCTGCAATATGGCGACGCCGCGACGGGCGGCGCCTCCTTCTTCGATGGCGGGGAGGGCGGCGCGCCGATGGCCCGGCCGAAGCAGGTGGCCTCGGCCAACGAGGCGGACTACCTGCGCTCGCTGCTGCTCTATGAGGACGAGCACGTCTTCGTCTTCAACAAGCCGGCCGGCCTCGCCGTGCAGGGCGGCTCGGGCATGACGCGCCACATCGACGGCATGCTGGAGGCGCTGCGCGACCGGAAGGGCGTCAAGCCGCGCCTCGTGCACCGGCTCGACCGCGAGACCTCCGGCTGCCTGCTGGTCGCCCGCTCGCGCCTTGCCGCCGCGACGCTCGCCCGTACCTTCCAGACCCGCTCGGCCCGCAAGATCTACTGGGCGCTGGTGTACGGCCAACCCAAGCCGGCGCAGGGCAAGATATCGAGCTGGCTGAGGCGCGTGCCGGGGCCGGACGGCGACATGATGACAGTGGCCAAGCACGGCGAGCCGGATGCCCAGCACGCCGTCACCTATTACTCGATCGTCGAGAATTCGGCCGGCCGTCTGTCGTGGCTGACCATGAAGCCGACCACCGGCCGCACCCATCAGCTGCGTGTCCATTGCCAGGCGATGGGTCACCCGATCATCGGCGACCCGCGCTATTTCGATATCGAGAACTGGCAGTTGCCGGGCGGCATCCAGAACCGGCTGCACCTCTTGGCCCGCCGCCTGACCATTCCGCATCCGGCCGGCGGCGAGGTGATCGACGTCACGGCGCCGCTGCCGCCGCACATGCTGCAATCGTGGAACCTCCTGGGCTTTGAGGTGAGCGACAAGGCCGAGGAGAATCCGTCGTTCCCCGAGGATTGATCGGGAACGCGGCACGGCCTCGACCCTTGCCGGACGGGTCGAAGGCGGTTCGGAGGAGCGCCGGCATCAGGTGGGGTGCCTGAAGCCGCCGCGCCGGGAGGAAAGATGACCGCCATGCTGGACCGGATGCGCATGATCCCGCTGATCGGCGCCATTCTCGCCATCGGTTTCCTGATCACCAACACGGTCAGCTATTTCATCGCCGTCGACACGGTGCGGCAGTCGATCGTCGAGACCGAGCTGCCGCTCACCGGATCGAACATCTATTCGGAGATCCAGACCGATCTGGTGCGGCCGATCCTGGTGTCGTCGCTGATGGCCAACGACACCTTCGTGCAGGACTGGCTGCATACCGGCGAACTCGATCTCACGGCGATCACCCGCTATCTCCAGCGCATCCAGCGCCAGTACAACGCCTTCACCGCCTTCCTGGTGTCGCGCGACACCCAAGCCTACTACCACTTCCGGGCGCCGCCGCGGCACCTGAAGAGCGACGACCCGGCCGACCGCTGGTTCTTCCGGTCGATCGAGGCGACGGCGCCCTACGAGGTCAACGTCGACATCAACAAGGAGCAGGACGACGCGCTGACGGTGTTCATCAACTACCGGGTGCTCGACCACGACGGCAAGATGATCGCGCTGACCGGCATCGGCCTCGACTTCCGGGCGGTGCGCAACATCGTGGCGCGCTACCGCGACCAGTTCAACCGCAATATCTACTTCGTCAACGGAGAGGGCGACATCATCGTCGCCACCGACGCCGACACGCCGGTCGGCGCGTCGATCCGCACCGCCGAGGGGCTCTCCGGCGTCGCCGACCGCATCCTCGGCGAGGACAAGGGCGAGTATTCGTTCGAGCGCAACGGCCGCACCATCCTGCTGTCGCACCGGCTGATCCCCGACCTCGGCTGGCGCGTCATGGTCGAGCAGGACGAGGCGGCGGCCATGCGGCCGCTGTGGCTCGGCTTCCTCGGCAATCTCGGCATTGGTCTCGTGGTGATCGCGCTGGCCTTGGCCGTCGTCTCCTTCGCCCTCGGCGTCTACCAGAAGCGGCTCGCCGACCTCGCCTTCCGGGACGCGGCGACCGGCCTCGCCAACCGGCCGGGATTCGAGGCGGAGCTGGAGGCGCGGCTCCAGCGTCCGGCACCGGCCGGGCCGCTCAACCTGATCCTGATGAACCTCGACGGCTTCGGCGCCTTCAACGACCGGTTCGGTCGGGCGGCGGGCGAGGCGGCGCTCGGCAAGGTCGGCCGGATCATCGCCGAGCTGGGCGGCGATGCGGCCGTGGCGGCGCGCATCGACGGCGACGGCTTCGCCATCCTCAAGGACGGCAGTGCCGAGGCGATCGCCCGCTTTGCCGACAGCCTCGGCAAGGTGGTCGGCGCCGAGACCTTCGGCGACGGCGGACTGGCGCGGCTGACGGCCAGCTTCGGCGTCACCACCCTCGCCACCGGCGAGGGGCATGGCGCGGCGATGGAGCGTGCCCATCGGGCGCTGCGCAAGGCCAAGGCAGCGGGCGGCGACCGCGTCTGCCTGGCTTAATACCAATTCGCGAAGATGCTGACGCATCCGCTCATTGAAGCCATGGCCGATTTCTCATGTGCATCAGCGGCATGAGAAATCGGCAAGCGGAATACCAACAAGCATTGAAAATGCCTGTTGGTATGAGCCGGCTCCGGCGTTTTCGGGTGGCGCCGCGGCCCATCCCGTTGCCTTTACGCGACGTCCGGCGAAAAGGGCTCGCGCTTCTGCTGCGTTTGTTCTATCGCCGCCGCATCGCAACGGGATTCGTCATGTCAGCCGCCCTGTCCGCCGCCGTCGAGGGCCTCCTGCTGGGGGCCAGCCTGATCATCGCCATCGGCGCACAGAACGCCTTCGTGTTGCGCCAGGGGCTGGCCGCCCGTCACGTCGGGCCGATCGTCGCCATCTGCGCGCTGTCCGACGCCATCCTGATCGTCGCCGGTGCGGCCGGTATTGGCAGCCTCGTCAACGCCTCGTCGGCGCTGTTCGCGCTGCTGGCCTTCGCTGGCGCCGCCTTCCTCGCCTGGTACGGCTGGGGCGCCGCCCGGCGGGCGCTGAAGCCCGGCGTGCTGGTGGCCGGCGGCGGCCCGGCCGGCACGCGGCGGGCGGCGGTGCTGACGGCGCTGGCGCTGACCTGGGCCAATCCGCACGTCTATCTCGACACCGTGGTGCTGCTCGGCGGCGTCTCCGGCCGCTACCCGCCCGACATCCGCGCCTTCTTCGCCGGCGGCGCCATGGTCTCCTCGGTGATCTGGTTCACCTCGCTGGGCTACGGCGCCCGCCTGCTGCAGCCGGTGTTCGCCCGGCCGGCCGCCTGGCGCGTCCTCGACGCGGTCATCGCGCTGGTGATGGTGACGCTCGCCCTGAAGCTCGCCGCCGAAGGCTGGCGCATGGCCTGACCGGGCGGAGGGCGCGGCGGCGATCGTCGAGTCTTTACAATCCGTTGGGAACAATTGTCGTCGTCGCGTGTTGAATCACGTTTGCGTCAATAGAATCTTCGACGGCGAAGCAAGCGCCACATCCTCATCGTGCCCGATATAATGGTCATATGATTACTTGTACGTATATTCCCTTAAAATTTTAAGTATGACTTAAACAGATATGCGAAAGATGAATGACAATTAAGTATGATGTTCCTTGAACATCTTGGTGCAAGTGATATCTTTGCGGAGAGTGTTGCGTCGAACGAATTTTGGGAGGATGTGTCATGAACGTCACCGAAGTGTCCTTCGTCGCAGCGGCCGCCGCTGCCGCGAGCGGAAAGGCCTTGCCGGCCATCGGTCAGACGCCCGCCCGCTATGCCGGCCATGCGTTCGAGACCAGCGCCGACGCGCCGGACCGTCCGGGCGTCTTCATCCTGACGACCGAGCTGTCCGGCCGCGCACACCCGGTATATGTCGGCGAGAGCGAATCGATGATCGTTGCCGTTTCGGCCATTCTCGATGCCAATCCGCTCTTGAAGCGGCTTACCGCCGGCGTGTTCTGGAAGGTGTCGCCGTTCTCCCTCGACCGCAAGCTCCTGGTGGGCGAACTGGTCGAGGAGTATCAGCCGCACTTTAACCTCGCCGCCGAGACCGAGAAGGCTGCCGAGCACCGGCCGTCCGATCGGGAGGGTTGGGTGTCCGAGCGGGACAGTTGGGTGTCAGATCCGATCGAACTGATCGCCCGCTTCTGAGAGACCGCTGAAAACGACGAAAGATAAGGCCCCGAACCGGAGACGGTTCGAGGCCCTTTGTCGTGTCTGCGGGTGAGGCCGCCGGTCAGCCTTCGCCCGGCTGGGCGGAGGCGAGGCGCATGTCGAGATACTGACCGCAATTGTCGATCAGTTCCTCGATCCGCTGGTCGAAGAAGTGGTTGGCGCCGTCGATGATCTTGTGATCGATGACGATACCCTTCTGCGCCTTCAGCTTGTCGACCAGCGTCTGCACGTCCTTCTGCGGCACCACCTTGTCGATGTCGCCGTGGATGATCAGGCCCGACGACGGGCAGGGGGCGAGGAAGGAGAAGTCGTTGAGGTTGGCCGGCGGGGCGATCGAGATGAAGCCCTCGATCTCCGGCCGGCGCATCAACAGCTGCATGCCGATCCAGGCGCCGAAGTCGAAGCCGGCCACCCAGCAGAAGCGCGCCTCCGGATGGATCGACTGCACCCAGTCGAGCGCCGAGGCCGCGTCCGACAATTCGCCCGAGCCGTGGTCGAACTGGCCCTGGCTGCGGCCGACGCCGCGGAAATTGAAGCGCAGGACGGCAAAGCCCCGCTCCTTGAACATGTAGAACAGGCGATAGACCACCTGGTTGTTCATGGTGCCGCCGAATTCCGGATGCGGATGCAGAATCATGGCGATCGGTGCATTGCGCACGCTGGCCGGCTGATAGCGGCCCTCGATGCGCCCGGCAGGGCCGTTGAAGATCACTTCGGGCATGTCGTCCTCGGTTTCGACCTTCCACCGCTTGGCCGCCGACGGGCCACCGCTGTCGCCGGCCGGGCCCGTCGTATTGACGCGGAAGCGGTCTGGTCCTAGTTTTAGAAATTCTCAAAACTGATGCGAGCGGGACGCATCGTTTCAGCGCGTGCGTTTGCACTGGACCGGCGGCCCGTGCGGCGTCAAGAAAAATCGCATCCCGAGGGTTCGTCAGGCGGTCGGGCGCCGATCTGGCAGGCAACGGGCGGATGCTGTAGTGAACGCCGGATGCGGCCGATCGTTCCGGCCCGCCCCCCACGAATGGAAGAGGACATGGCCGAGGCGCGCCTCTATTTCGACTGGAATGCCGGTGCGCCGATGAAGGCGGCTGCCCGGTCGCGTCTTGTCGAGCTGCTCGGCCGGCCGGGCAACGGCTCGTCCGTGCATGCCGAGGGCCGGGCGGCGCGCGGCGCGCTGGAGACGGCCCGCCGCTCGATCGCCCGCCTGGTCGGCGCCGAGGCCAAGGGCGTCACCTTCTGTTCGGGCGGCACGGAAGCCGCCAACGCCGTGCTGACGCCCGAGTGGACGCTGTTCGGCAAGCCTTGCCGCTTCGACCGGCTGCTGATCTCGGCCGTCGAGCATCCGGCGGTGGCGCGCGGCGGCCGCTTTCCGGCCGACCGCGTCGAGGTCATCCCGGTCGATGGCGACGGCGTCATTGACCTCGCGGCGCTGGAGCGCCGGTTGGCCGAGCTGTCGGCGGCCGGGATGCGGGCGCTCGTCTCGGTGATGGCCGCCAACAACGAGACCGGGGTGATCGAGCCGGTGGCCGACATCGCGCGTATCGGCCGGGCGCACGGCGCGCTGGTCCACTCCGATGCGGTGCAGGCGGCCGGCCGGCTGCCGCTCGACATCGAGGCGCTTGGGCTGGACGTGCTGACGCTGTCGGCGCACAAGATCGGCGGCGGGCAGGGGGCTGGCGCCATCGTGCGCGGCCGCAACGGCTTCGCCTTCGCGCCGCTCGTCACCGGCGGCGGCCAGGAATCCTGGATGCGGGCCGGCACCGAGAACGTCGCCGCCATCGCCGCCTTCGGCGTCGCCGCCGACGAAGCGCTGGCCGATCTTGGTCGCGCCGGCGCGATCGCCGAGAGGCGAGATCGCCTCGCGGCGATGATCCGCGAGATGGCCCCCGACACGGTTATCTTCGGCGAGGGAGCCGCCCGGCTCCCCAACACTCTGGCCTTCGCCGTGCCGGGCGTTGCCGCCGAGACGGCGGTGATCGCCTTCGACCTCGCCGGCGTGGCGCTGTCGTCGGGCTCGGCCTGTTCGTCGGGCAAGGTGACGGCAAGCCCGGTGCTCACCGCCATGGGCGTCGATCCGGCGCTGATCAGGGGTGGGCTGCGCGTCTCCATCGGACCGGAGACCACCGACGACGAAATCGAGGCGTTTGCATTGCGGGCGCGCAACGTCTTTGCCGCTATGAGGAAACAACATGGGACCGCCGCAGCCTGAGCGTCTACCGGCCGCGGGCAAAAGCGACTACATAGAGGTAAGATTCCCACGGTCCTTGAAACCGCGTGGAAGGAGTGAGAGATGGCTGCAGTCAAGGAGACGGTCGATCAGGTTCTGTCGATCGACGTCGACAAGTACAAGTATGGCTTCGTCAGCGACATCGAGTCGGAGCTGGCGCCAAAGGGATTGAACGAGGACATCGTCCGCTTCATCTCGGCCAAGAAGGACGAACCGGAGTGGCTGACCGAGTGGCGCCTCGAAGCGCTGCGCCGCTGGCAGACCATGGAGGAGCCGACCTGGGCGCGCGTCGACTATCCGCCCATCGACTTCCAGGATCTCCACTATTACGCCGCCCCGAAGCAGACCAAGGGCCCGAAGAGCCTCGACGAGGTCGATCCGGCGCTGCTCGAGACCTACAAGAAGCTCGGCATCCCGCTGAAGGAACAGGAAATCCTGGCCGGCGTCGAGCAGGGCCAGCGGCCGGTCGCCGTCGACGCGGTGTTCGACAGCGTTTCGGTGGTCACCACCTTCAAGGCCGAGCTGGCCAAGCACGGCGTCATCTTCTGCCCGATCTCGGAAGCGGTGCGGACGCACCCCGAGCTGGTCAGGAAGTATCTCGGTTCGGTGGTGCCGATCACCGACAACTTCTATGCGACGCTGAATTCGGCGGTGTTCTCGGACGGCTCCTTCGTCTACGTGCCGAAGGGCGTGCGCTGCCCGATGGAACTGTCGACCTACTTCCGCATCAACGAGAAGAAGACCGGCCAGTTCGAGCGGACGCTGATCATCGCCGACGAGGGCGCCTACGTCTCCTATCTCGAAGGCTGCACGGCGCCTTCCCGCGACGAGAACCAGTTACACGCCGCCGTGGTCGAGCTGATCGCCCTCGATGACGCCGAGATCAAGTATTCCACCGTCCAGAACTGGTATCCTGGTGATTCCGAGGGTACCGGCGGCGTCTTCAATTTCGTCACCAAGCGCGGCGACTGCCGTGGCAAGAACGCCAAGATCTCCTGGACGCAGGTGGAAACCGGCTCGGCCATCACCTGGAAGTATCCGAGCTGCATCCTCCGGGGTGACAACTCGCGCGGCGAGTTCTACTCGATCGCCATTTCCAATGGCCGCCAGCAGGTCGACAGCGGCACCAAGATGATCCACCTCGGCAAGAACACCACGTCGAAGATCATCTCCAAGGGCATCTCGGCCGGCCGTTCCAGCAACACCTATCGCGGCCTGGTGTCGGTCGGCCGCAAGGCGTCGGGCGCCCGCAACTTCACCAACTGCGACAGCCTGCTGATCGGCAATAAGTGCGGTGCCCACACCGTGCCCTACATCGAGAGCAAGAACGCCTCGGCCATTGTCGAGCACGAAGCCACCACGTCGAAGATCTCCGACGATCAGATGTTCTACTGCTTGCAGCGTGGCCTGCCGCAGGAAGAAGCGATCGCCCTGATCGTCAACGGCTTCGTCAAGGACGTGCTGCAACAGCTGCCCATGGAATTCATGGTGGAGACGCAGAAGCTGATCGGCATCAGCCTCGAAGGCAGCGTCGGCTGACTTCGGGCGCGCCGCGACGCGCGCCCGCCTTTTCCGAAGACCCAAAACAAAGAGCCTCCGCCTGTATGCGTCGAGGCCAACCGGACGACAGGACAGAACCATGCTCGAGATCAAGAACCTGCATGCCAAGATCGGCGACCGCGAGATCCTGAAGGGCCTCGACCTCACCGTGCGCCCCGGCGAGGTGCACGCCATCATGGGGCCGAACGGCGCCGGCAAGTCGACGCTCTCCTACATCCTGGCCGGCAAGGAGGACTATGAGGTCACCGAGGGCGAAGTGCTGCTCAACGGTGAGTCGATCCTCGACCTCGAGCCCAACGAGCGCTCGGTGGCCGGCCTGTTCCTCGCCTTCCAGTATCCGATCGAGATCCCCGGCGTCGCCACCATGACCTTCCTGAAGGCGGCGCTCAACGCCCACCGCAAGGCGCGCGGCGAGCCCGAGCTGACCACGCCGGAGTTCATGAAGCGGGTGAAGACGGTGGCCGAAAAGCTGAACATCAGCTCGGAGATGCTGAAGCGACCGGTCAACGTCGGCTTCTCCGGCGGCGAGAAGAAGCGCGCCGAGATCATGCAGATGGCGCTGTTGCAGCCGTCGATCTGCATCCTCGACGAAACCGATTCCGGCCTCGACATCGATGCGCTGAAGGTGGTGGCCGAGGGCGTCAACGCGCTCCGCTCGCCCGACCGCGCCTTCGTGGTGATCACCCACTACCAGCGCCTGCTCGATCACATTGTGCCGGATATCGTGCACGTTCTTTCCGATGGCCGCATCGTCCGCACCGGCGGGCCGGAGCTGGCGCTCGACCTCGAGAAGAACGGTTACGCCGCCTATGTGGCGGACGCGGCCGCCTGAGGGGGATGATCATGGTTGCCACCCCCGCCCGCACGCCGGCCGAGCTGGCGCTTGCCGCTCGCTATCCGGCTGAACGGACGTCGCTGCCCGGAACGGCCGACGTCATCGCCATCCGCGATGCCGCCTTCGGCGGCGTCGAGAAGTCCGGCCTGCCGCACCGCCGCGTCGAGGACTGGAAGTACACCGACCTGCGCGCCCGGCTGAAGACCTTCCCGCCGGCCGCCGGCCCGGCCGATGTGGCGCGCGTGCTGATCGCCCGGCCGGCCATGGAGGGCGACAAGGCCCGCCGCCTGATCGTCGCCAACGGCCGCTACCGGCCGGAGCTGTCCGACCTCGGGGATCTCGAGGACGGCCTCGCCGTGTTCTCGCTGGCCAAGGCGCTGGAGGCCGGCGACGCCGCCGTGCTCGCCGCGCTGAAGCTTGACGAGGCGACCGCCGCCAACACGGCGGTGGCGCTCAACACCGCCTTCATGACCGACGGTCTGGTCATCACCGTCGCCGACGGCGCCATCGTCGAGCGACCGGTGGAGATCGTCCACATCGCCGAGGGCGAGCCCGCCGCCTCGACGGCGGTGCGCCATCTGGTCACGGTCGGCAAGGGCGCCAAGCTGACGCTGATCGAGACGGTGGAATCGCTCGATACGGTGGCCCACCATTCCAACATCATGACGGTGATCGAGGCGGGCGAGGGCGCCGATGTCGACCACATCCGCCTGCAGCTCGAACCGGACGAGGCGGTCAGCCTCACCACGCTGGTGGCCAGGATCGGTCATCAGGCGACTTTCGACACCTTCAACGCGGCGCTCGGCGCCGGCCTCGCCAGGGCGCAGGTGTTCGCCGAGTTCGTCGGCCGCGACGCCGAGGCCGGCTTCCGCGGCATCACCATGCTCTCGGGCCGCCGCCATGCCGACACCACGCTGTCGCTGATCCACGGCGCCGAGAACTGTCGCAGCCGCGAGCTGTACAAGGCGGTGATCGACGACGAGGCCCGCTCGGCCTTCGCCGGCCGCATCGCCGTGCCGGCCTTTGCCCAGAAGACCGATGCCCGCATGATGACGGCCTCGCTGCTCTTGTCCGAGGAGGCCGAGGCCTACGCCAAGCCGGAGCTGGAAATCTTCGCCGACGACGTCCAGTGCGGCCACGGCGCCACCTGCGGCGCCATCAACGAGGATCTCTTGTTCTACCTTCTGTCGCGCGGCATCCCCAAGGCCGAGGCCGAGAGCATGCTGATTCTCGCCTTCCTCGGCGAGGCGATCGACGAGATCCAGGATCAGGCGGTTCACGACGCCCTGATCCACCGGGTCGAGGCGTGGCTGAAGACACGAGCATCAGCCCGAAAAGTCGTGGAACCCGCAGCGTAAGCCGGCTCCGCCGCCCGGTCGCCGGGCGGCGAGACAACAGAGAAGATGACGATGTCCGTTTCCTATGACGTCGAGGCCGTGCGCCGGGACTTTCCGATCCTCGCCGAGACGGTCTACGGCAAGCCGCTGGTCTATCTCGACAACGGCGCCTCGGCGCAGAAGCCGCGCGCCGTGCTCGACCGGATGATGCACGCCTATACCCACGAATATGCCAACGTGCACCGTGGCTTGCATTATCTCTCCAACGCGGCGACCGAGGCCTACGAGGACGCCCGCGAGGCGGTGCGCGCCTTCCTCAACGCGCCGTCGATCGACGACGTGGTGTTCACCCGCTCGTCGACCGAGGCGATCAACCTGGTGGCGGCGAGCTACGGCGGCATGGTGCTCCAGGAGGGCGACGAGGTCATCCTCTCCATCCTCGAACACCATTCCAACATCGTGCCGTGGAACTTCCACCGCGAGAGGAAGGGTGTCGTCATCAAGTGGGCGCCGGTCCGCGATGACGGCAGCTTCGACCTGCAGGCGTTCGAGGCGCTGTTCACGCCGCGGACGAAGATCGTCGCCATCACCCAGATGTCCAACGTCACCGGCACCATCGTGCCGATCGCCGAAGTGACGCGCATCGCCCACGCCCACGGCGCGGTGGTGCTGGTCGACGGCAGCCAGGGCGCCGTTCACCTGCCGGTCGACGTGCAGGCACTCGACGCCGATTTCTACGTGCTGACCGGCCACAAGCTCTACGGTCCGACCGGCATCGGCGTGCTCTACGGCAAGCGGCATCTCCTCGAGGCCATGCCGCCCTGGCAGGGTGGCGGCGAGATGATCGACACCGTCACCACCGAGGGCGTCACCTATAACGAGCCGCCGCACCGCTTCGAGGCCGGCACGCCGCCGATCGTCCAGGCGATCGGCCTCGGCGCGGCGTTGCGCTACATGGAGGGGCTCGGCCGCGAGGCCATCCTCGCCCATGAGACCGACCTCAGGGACTACGCCATGCAGCGGCTCGGCGAGATGAACTCGATCCGCATCTACGGCACCACGCCGGAGAAGGGCGCCATCGTCGCCTTCTCGATGGCCGGCGCCCATGCCCACGACGTCGCCACCGTCATCGACCGTTCCGGCGTCGCCGTGCGCGCCGGCACCCACTGCGCCATGCCGCTGCTCGCCCGCTTCGGCGTGACGTCGACCTGCCGCGCCTCCTTCGCCCTCTACAACACGCGCGCCGAAGTCGACGCGCTGGTCGCGGCCCTCCGGAAGGCCGAGACTTTGTTCGGATGACCGCCATGACCGATCAAGCTGCCCAGTCCCCCAACCTGCCCGAGACCGCCGTCGGTTCGGCCATCCCGCCGGCGGAGATCGACCGCATCACCGACGACATCATCGCGGCGCTGAAGACCGTCTATGATCCGGAGATCCCGGCCGACATCTACGAACTCGGCCTCATCTACCGCATCGACATTGATGACGACCGCCTGGTCACCATCGACATGACGCTGACCGCGCCCGGTTGTCCGGTGGCCGGCGAGATGCCGGGCTGGGTGGAGAACGCCGTCGGCGTGGTGCCCGGCGTCTACGGCGTCAAGGTCAACATGGTGTTCGATCCGCCGTGGACGCCCGACCGGATGAGCGAGGAAGCGCAGATCGCCACTGACTGGTATTGAGGGCGTCCGGCAAGGCTGTCCTGCGGCAAGGCGCTTGCCCGATCGGCCTTTGCTTCCTATTTTCAGTCCATCCGCCCCGGCCTTGAACCGGGTCGCTTCCGAGGTTGATGACATGGCTCTCGCCAAGTTCGCCGTGATGACGCTGACCGAATCCGCCGCCAACCGCGTGCGCGAGATCGTCGACAATGCCGAGGACGCCATCGGCGTCCGTCTCGGCATCAAGAACGGCGGCTGCGCCGGCATGTCCTATACGCTGAATCTCGCCCGCGAGGCGCAGGCCGGCGACGAGCGCGTCGAGGCGCACGGCGTTACCGTCTTCGTCGAGGCCAAGGCGGTACTGTTCCTCTTGGGCACCGAGATGGATTTCGAGCAGACGCCGCTGCGCACCGGCTTCGTCTTCCGCAATCCCAATCAGGTCGGCGCCTGCGGCTGCGGCGAGAGCGTCAGCCTGAAGCCGGCGGAGCAACCGGCGGAAGCATAGGCCTCTCGCCCCGGATATACCCCAAAACAAAAGGGGAGCGCGACGGCCGCCGCGCTCCCCTTGTCATGTTCAGGACCTGAGGCTCACCAGTTGTTGTGGTGGGCACCGATCTCCTCGAGGATGCGGTCGACGTCTTCCTTGCGGCAGAGCTGGGTGCCCGGCATGATCACCGAGGCGCTGCCGGAGGCGACGCCGAGGCGGAAGGCGTCCTCGGGGATCAGGCCGGAGGCGAGGCCGTAGACCATGCCGCCGACGAAGCTGTCGCCGGCGCCGGAGGCGCTCTTCACCTCGACCTCGGGCGCCTTCAGGAACAGGTGGTTGTCGGCGGTGACCAAGAGCGCGCCGTCGCCGCCCATGGTGATGGCGATCATCTTCACCTTGCCGGCGGCGATCAGTTCCTTGGCGGCGGGCACCATGTCGTCGACGGTCGGCAGCGGCCGGCCGACCAGCTTGGCGAACTCGCTCTCGGACGGCTTGAACAGGGTGATGCCGCCGCGTTCAAGAGCCAGCTCCAGCGGCTTGCCCGAGGTATCGAGCACCAGGCTGCCGCCGCGCTCCAGCACCAGGTCGGCGAGCTGGACGTAGAAGTTCTCGGGAATGCCGCGCGGCAGCGAGCCCGAGCCGACGCACCAGTCCCACTCGAGATCCTTCAGCGCGTAGAGGCAGCGCTTCCACTCGATCTCGCTGACCTCGGGGCCCTCGGGGATGAAGCGGTATTCGAGGCCGGTCGACCGCTCGTAGACGAGATGGGCGACGCGGGTCGACTGGGCGATCGGGATGCGGCGGCGCGGAATGTTGCGGGCGGCCAGAAGCTCGTCGAACATCTGGCCGGTGGTGCCGCCAGACATGTAGAGCGCGATCGAGCTGCCGCCCAACTCCTGCACCACGCGGGTGACGTTGATGCCGCCGCCGCCGGGATCGTGCTGTTCGTTGGAGATGCGGATCTTGTGGGTGTGCCGGACGACGTCGGCCTCGGCCGTGTCATCGATGGACGGATTGAGTGTGAGCGTGACGATCGGTTTCATTGGTCGCTATTTCATCGCCCGTTCGTTGTTTCGTAACGGCCCGTTTCCAGACGCTTCCTAGCTTTCCCGCCGGCCCTTCTGCGCCTTGTTCGGCGTCTTTGCCGGTCCCGTCGGCGCGGGGCTTCCCCACTACGCCTTTTGGACTGGTTGTCGGTTTAACCCGGTTTCGCTACAAAAGCCATGTCGTAGATCAACTACGCTGCGGTGAACTGCATCTGTTTTCGGGATCGTGGTTTGGACGCAAGAAAATATGCAACCTTTGGTTGCTTAAGCGTCCGTTGCGCTTCGTATCAGGATCGGTCCCCGCCTGTTTTGCCTCGCCGCCGCCCGTCTGAGCGCCGCGAGATCCAGCCCCAATTCCCAACCTCCGGCTCTCCGTCGGCGCGCTGTCCTCCTCCGCGCCGCGGCTGCCTTGAAAGGGTTTGCTAGAACCGTTTCATTTCGAGCAAGCCCGTTCTTCATAGGTCTTGGCACAGCTAAGCCTTTTGTGCAAGCGCCGCGCTCCCGCCGAAGACCGAACGGACGGTAGCGGTAGCGCGCCCTCGCCGCAAGGGCGGTGTTCACCGGGGTGCGGGGCGGTCCGGATGACGCGTAAAGGCTCGCGCTTCAATGGCTTGCGTCGGATTCGCCCTCCGAGGGCGAAGGGCCCCGCTCGCCGCCGGCCCGGCGCGCTTTTTGGCATCAAAGACTCAAGAAAAAGCAGTCGCTGCCCGGCCAGCGACTTGCCCGGCCGGGCGCCGCCCTGTTATCTCACGGAAAGACCAGCCGATTCCCCGACGCGGGTCGGGGCGAATCCGTGAGACGACGGGGCGCCATGGAACAGCAGCAAGACCCGGTCATCGCGCGTCATCGCGACCTGGAGCGGATCGCCAACATGGCGCTCCGGGCCGGTCGGATCATGATGGAGAGCGGCGCCTCGGTATCGGTGGTGCATGCCGGCGTCGGCATGATCGCCCGCGGCTTCGGCGTCGAGGACGTCGGCATGCGCTCGGGCTACGCCTCGCTGGAGATCACCGTCCACGCCGGCGGCAACACCATCACCCGCATGATGCAGGTCGGCCGGCTCGGGGTGAATCATCGCCTCGACCAGGCGATCCGCCAGCTTGCCGTGCGCGTGGCGCAGGGCGGCATGACCGTCGACGAGGTGGAGGCCGAGATCGGCCGCCTTGCCCGCGACACGCCGCGCCACCCGGCCTGGGTGGTGGCGGTGGCGGTCGGCATCGCCTGCGCCTCGTTCGGCCGGCTGCTCGGCGTCGACTGGCCGGCCTTCGCGGCGGTGCTGGTGGCGGGAACGGTGGGGCAGTACGTGCGCCACCAACTGCTGCACCAGGGCGTCAACGTGTTCATCGTTGCCGGCCTGATCGCCTTTCTCGCCGCGACGCTCGGCGGCATCGGCTCGATCCTCCTCAAAAGCAACACGGTCAGCCTCGCCATGATGGCGTCGATCCTGCTCCTGGTGCCCGGCGTGCCCTCCACCAACGCCCAGACCGACATCATGGACGGCTACCCGACCATGGGCAGCGCCCGCGCCGTCTGGGTGCTGATGATCATGGTGTTCGCGTCGGTCGGCGTCTGGTTCGCCGAGGCGCTGCTCGGCCTGAGGACGCTCTAATGCTGGAACTCCTGCCGCACCTCCTGCATCAGGCCCTGTTCGGGGCGCTCGCCGCCGCCGGCTTCGGCGTGCTGTTCAACTTCGGCTTCCGGGCGCTGCCGTGGTGCGCCGCCGCCGGCGCGCTGGCGCTCGCCGTACGCACCGTCGGCCAGGATCTCGCCTGGAGCCTCGAAGGCGCCTCCTTCGCGGCGGCCATCGTGACGAGCTGCTCGGTGTCGGCGCTCAGGAAGCAGCTCGGCCCGGCCTGCAACGCCGTGGCGCTGGCCGGCTGCATCCCGATGGTGCCCGGCGCCTTCTTCGGGCAGGCATTGCTCGGCTTCCTGTCGGTCACCGCGCCGAACCTCGTCGACGCCGAGGCGACGCTGATCGTCGCCGTGCAGTCGCTGCTCAGGGTGATCTTCACGCTGGGAGCGATCGGCGCCGGCCTGCTGATTCCGGCCCATCTCCTCCGGAATCAGGATTTCTGACCGGCCAATGGCCGGCAAACGCTGGACAAACCGCCATCCGAGTCGGTAAAGGCAACCGGTCAAGCCATCGGCTTACCCGCGTCGTCTGCGGGAGTGAGCGAGAAGAGGACCGACCATGATTCATGTGACTTTCCCCGACGGTTCGCTGCGCGAATACGCTCCGGGAACCACCGGCGCCGAGATCGCCGCTCAGATTTCCAAATCGCTGTCCAAGAAGGCCGTCGCCATGACGCTCGACGGCGTGCTCAGCGACCTGAACGATCCCATCGTCACCGACGCCCGGCTCGAGATCGTGACGCGCGACGACCCGCGCGCCCTCGAGCTGATCCGTCACGACGCGGCGCACGTGATGGCCGAGGCGGTGCAGGAGCTGTTTCCCGGCACGCAGGTGACCATCGGCCCGGTGATCGACAACGGCTTCTACTACGATTTCTATCGCCCGGAAGGCCCGTTCACCACCGAGGACCTGCCGAAGATCGAGGCGAAGATGCGGGAGATCATCGCCCGCGATAAGCCGTTCACCAAGGAAGTCTGGAGCCGCGACGAGGCCAAGGACTGGTTCGAGAAGAAGGGCGAGGCGTTCAAGGTCGAACTGGTCGACGCCATTCCGGCCGACCAGAAGATCAAGATGTACGCCCAAGGCGACTGGATGGACCTCTGCCGCGGCCCGCACATGACCTCCACGGCCAAGATCGGCAACGCCTTCAAGCTGATGAAGGTCGCCGGCGCCTACTGGCGTGGCGATTCCGACCGCGAGATGCTGACCCGCATCTACGCCACCGCCTGGCACACCGAGGAGGACCTCAAGGCCTATCTCACCATGCTGGAAGAGGCCGAGAAGCGCGACCACCGCCGGCTCGGCCGCGAGATGGACCTGTTCCACTTCCAGGAGGAGGGGCCGGGCGTCGTGTTCTGGCACCAGAAGGGCTGGGCGATGTTCCAGGAGCTGACCGCCTACATGCGGCGGCGGCTGAAGGGCGAGTACCAGGAGGTCAACGCGCCGCAGGTGCTCGACAAGGTGCTGTGGGAGACCTCCGGCCACTGGGGCTGGTACAAGGAGAACATGTTCGCCGTGCAGTCGGCTGGCGACGAGGCCGAGGACAAGCGCATCTTCGCGCTGAAGCCGATGAACTGCCCCGGCCACATCCAGATCTTCAAGCACGGCCTCAAGTCCTACCGCGACCTGCCGATGCGCATCGCCGAGTTCGGCGTCGTGCACCGCTACGAGCCGTCGGGCGCCATGCACGGGCTGATGCGGGTGCGCGGCTTCACCCAGGACGACGCGCACATCTTCTGCACCGAGGCCGATCTCGCCGCCGAATGCCACAAGATCAACGACCTGATCCTGTCGGTCTACGAGGACTTCGGATTCGAGGAGATCACCGTCAAGCTGTCGACCCGGCCGGAGAAGCGCGTCGGCTCCGACGATCTCTGGGATCACGCCGAGGAGGTGATGACCCGCGTGCTCGGCGAGATCGCCGAGCGCTCGGGCGGCCGCATCAAGACCGGCATCAATCCGGGCGAGGGCGCCTTCTACGGCCCGAAGTTCGAGTACACGCTGCGCGACGCCATCGGCCGCGAATGGCAGTGCGGCACCACGCAGGTGGACTTCAACCTGCCGGAGCGTTTCGGCGCCTTCTACGTCGACGCCGACGGCAGCAAGAAGACGCCGGTGATGATCCACCGCGCCATCTGCGGCTCGATGGAGCGATTCCTCGGCATTCTGATCGAGAACTTCGCCGGCCACTTCCCGCTGTGGTTCGCGCCGGCGCAGGTGATGGTCACCACCATCACCTCCGAGGCCGATACCTATGCGCAGGAGGTTTACCGGCAGCTGATGAAGGCCGGCGTGCGCGCCGATATCGACCTCAGGAACGAGAAGATCAACTACAAGGTCCGCGAGCATTCGCTGGCCAAGATCCCGCTGATCTTCGTCTGCGGCCGCAAGGAGGCCGAGGAGCAGTCGGTCAACGTCCGCACCCTCGGCTCGCAGCATCCCAAATCGATGCCGCTCGACGGGGCGCTGGCCATGGTCAAGGCGGACATCGTGCCGCCGGATGTGAAGCGGGCGCTCGCCGAGGACTGAGCGGCGTCACCCGATCCAGATGCGAAAGGCCCGGAGCGATCCGGGCCTTTTTGTTGGTGTATCGGTAGGTGGCAAGATTCCGGATGGCCGTTTACCAGACTCGGAAGGATTTGCGTCTTCCGGTTGTTTTTAGGTTGGACGCCTGTATCGTTTCTTCCGGAATTGTCGCGGGAGTCGCTGGTGGAAAAGCCGAGCAGGGTTGCCCTTGGCCTCGACGATGCCGATGCAACGAGCTTCTACATGCAGCCGACATCGCAGGCGTTGCTCCGCCTCGTCGCTCAAGCCATGCTGATCGTCTACGTGGAGTATGCCACCCTGTTCCCGCCGGCCGGGGCGTTTCACGTCCGCGCCCGTGGCAAGGGTGCCTTGGCGGTAGCTCTCTGGCAGCTCCTGCTGTTGATGCCTTTGCCGGTACGCGGGCCGGTGGCCCTGTGTGCCGGGGCTTCCTATCTCGCAATGCTGTTGTTACGCCTTGGCCGTATGTGTGACGGTCGGGCCGACTTTGTATTCAGCCGCAGAGGAATAGCATCGACCGGCGTATTGTTTCATCGATTGCTGCCTTGGAGCGAGATCGAAGAAGTGGAGCGGCGCGGCGTGTGGTCTGGCGGTACTATATTCACCAAGCGGCGATTGGTGGCGCACAGTTTCACCTTTCGAGCGCGAGACGAGGACTCCATGCGGCTCGTTTCGCGTTTTCCACCATTGGAATTCATGGGCAGTTGGTTGCGTCGCAAGCTGGTCATCAACACCGGTCTCGATCAGATTTCCGTCGCGGAACTTGACAAGGCGATAGAAAGACATGCCGGCAGGCCGTTGCAAATTTCCCACGTCAACGAATAGGCGGAGTTGGGACGCGACGGCTCGCCACTCCGAAAGCAAGCCGTGGATGCCCGACTCAGGGCTGAAACAAAAGGCCCGGAGCGATCCGGGCCTTTTGCTTTTCGGAACGGCCGGCCCTACACCGCCACGCGTTTCAGGAAATCGTCGATCGTCGCTTCGAGGTCGCGGGTCTGGTCGAGCACCAGCGCGGCGGCGGTTTCGACGTGGCGGGCGGTGTCGGAGGTCTTGCCGATCGCCTCGGCGACGCGGCCGACGTTGTCGGACACGGTGACGGTGTTGTCCGAGGCGTCGCTGACGTTGCGGCTGATCTCGTTGGTGGAGGCTTCCTGCTGCTCCACCGCCGAGGCGATGCCGAGCGTGGCGCGGTTCACCTCCTCCATGGTGGCGGCGATGGCGCGGATCGATTCGACGGCCTCGACGGTCGATGCCTGCATCTCGGAAATCTGGGCGGCGATCTCCTGGGTGGCCTTCGACGTCTGGTCGGCGAGCTGCTTGACCTCGGCGGCGACCACCGCGAAGCCGCGTCCCGCCTCGCCGGCGCGGGCCGCCTCGATGGTGGCGTTGAGGGCGAGGAGGTTGGTCTGCTCGGCGATGGAGCGGATCAGCGTCACCACCTGTCCCACCCGGCTGGCGGCGTCGGCGAGGCCGGCCACCTGCTCGTTGGTGCGGCGGGCGCCCTCGGTGGCGTCGCCGATCACCGTGGTGGTGCGGCCGACGTGGCTGACCACCTCGCCGATCGACGAGGCCAGCTCTTCGGCGGCGCCGGCGACGACGGTGACCTTTTCCGAGGCGCCGCGCGAGGCGGCCGAGGCGCTTTCGGCCTGGGTCCGGGCGCGGCCGGCCTCGCCCTGCAACTCGTCGGCGGCGCTCCGCATGCCGGCCATGGTGTCGGTGACGGCGCGTGTCAGCCGGCCGGCCACCGCGCGGAAGTCGCGCACCGCCGCCTCGAAGGCTTCCTGACGGCCGAGCCGCGCCTCGGCGTCGGCGCGCTGCTCGGCCTCGAGGCGGGCCTTTTGCGTCTGGTTGTCCTGGAAGACGGCCAGCGTGCGGGCCATGGCGCCGATCTCGTCGGCGCGGTCGGTATCGGCGACGGTCGCCGCCTCGCCGCGCGACAGCACGTCCATGGTGGCACGGATGCGGCCGAGCGGACCGGTGATCGAGCGGCTGATCTGCCAGCTGATCAGGCCACCGGCCAAGAGCATCAGCGGCACGACGGCGAGGATCAGGTTGAGGGCGAAGGCGCCGCCGGCCTCGAAGGCGTCGGCGGTCGTCCGGTCGAGATCGGCGGCGGCGCGCTTGACGGCGCCGGTCAGCGGCTCGGCGAGGTCGAAGGACAGCGAGGTCTGGTCGGCCACCTTCACCCAGCCGGCGTAGACCTCGACATAGCTGGAGAAGGCGGCGGAGTAGGCGGCGAGTTTGGCCTTCAACGCCGCCTTGGCGTCGTCGGCGAGCGTGGTCTTGTCAAGCTCGCGGACGAAGCGGCCGGCGGCGGCATCGAAGGCGCCGGAACTCGGGCCGTCGTGGCGCAGCATGAACTCGGCGCGTGCCTGATTGAGCTGGGCGAAGGCCTGGACGACGCGCACGGTGTCGGGGTTCTGGCCGCTCCTGGTCGCCTTGTTGAGATCGGTGCGCAGCGCCTGGAAGGCGGTTTCCATGTCGCCGCGGATGCCGCCGTCGTCGCCGAAGCCGAGCTTCGCCTGGCCGTCCTTCACCTCGGCGAACTGGCCGGAGATCTTGTCGAACAGCTCGGCCAGCTGGCCGGCTTCCGCCGTGGCGGCGCCAACGGCGCCGGCCGCCGTGCCGAGGCGGCCGATGGTGTCGCGCGCCTCGCCCATCAGGCCGTCGATCTCCTGCGCCCGGTCGGGCGTCGGCGCCACCATGAACAGCCGTTCCTTGGCCGCGAGCTTGTTGGCGAGGCTCTGCGTCTGCTCCGACAGCAGCGACAGGGTGGCGGCGGCCGAAGCGGTGTTCTCCAGCGCGCGCATCGACAGGACGGCATAGCCGCCGGTGCCGGAAACGACGGCGAGGCCGGCCAGCCAGACCAGCGACAGCGAAGCGACCTTGAGACGGATGGACAATCCGCCGCGCGCGCGGCGGGAGCCGGACGCCTTGGAGCGAAACAACATGCCGAATCCCCTGCTTGTTTTGGCCCAAGTAGACTTTCGGCCGATTAACGGAGGACTAATTCAAAAGCCTGTTGCCGGTAAATTCTCGTTTGACTTGTTCTCTGGTTAATTGCCTCGTTCTGCTTACGAATGCGGCAATCAGGCGCTCAATTCTTCGGCAGGATTCGCTGGAGCGGTATCATTGCTCCGAATGGAGGATGAAAACTGCGGAATTATCTGGCACTTGTGCAAAGCGAAACGGCAAAATTCACGAGGTTATGCTGTTCTCCAGCGCGAAATGATGTGGCTATAGGTATTCATACGGGTAGGGGCTGCCGGCCGTGAACTGGACTTTTTGGACTGCCTTGTTTATGTATATCTGAATATACAAATATATGGAGACCGACATGATCAAGGATTGGCCCGAAACCGCGAAATACCTCTCCGGCGAGCTGAAGGCGGTGCGCGGCGGCGCGCCCGAGGTGATGAAGGCCTTCTCGGCCATGGCGCAGGCGGCGCTTGCTCCCAAGGCGCTCGACACCAAGACCAAGGAGCTGATCGCGCTGGCCATCGGTGTTGCCGTTCGTTGCGACGACTGCATCGCCTTCCACACCAAGGCGGCGCTGGCCGCCGGTGCCACCGACGAGGAGGTGTGGGAAGCGCTGGGCATGGCGATCTACATGGGTGCCGGCCCGTCGGTGATGTATGCCAATCACGCACTCACCGCCTGGGGGCAGTTCAAGGAGCCGAAGACGCCAGCCTGATCGGCCGTCCCGCCGGCATCGGGTTGCGCCCGTAAAAAAGGCGCGACCTCGCTGGCCGGAATCTGTAACGTGGCGGTCCATTTTGCACCGGACCGCCCACGATGAACGTTACGCCGCGCCTCGGCTTCGCCCATTCCGCCTGCCCGCACGACTGTCCGTCGACCTGTGCCCTCGACGTCGAGCTGACGCCCGACGGCCGCATCGGCCGCCTCCGCGGCTCGGCCGACAACAGCTACACGGCCGGTGTTATCTGCGCCAAGGTCGGCCGCTATGCCGAGCGGCTTTACCACCCCGATCGCTTGCTGAAGCCGCTTCTCAACGTCGGCGCCAAGGGCGAGGGCCGGTTCCGCGAAATCTCCTGGGAGGAGGCGCTCGACCGCGTCGCCGACGCCTTCGTCGAGGCCGAGCGAGCCTACGGCGCCGAAAGCGTCTGGCCCTACAAATACGCCGGCACCATGGGGCTGGTGCAGCGCGACAGCCTGGAACGGCTGCGCCACGTCAAGAAATACTCGCGCAGCCACGAGACCATCTGCATAACGCCGGCCTGGACCGGCTGGATCGCCGGCACCGGCCGCCTCGCCGGGCCCGACCCGCGCGAGATGCAGCTTTCCGACTGCATCGTCATCTGGGGCACCAACGCGGTGGCGACGCAGGTCAACGTGATGACCCATGCCGTCCGCGCCCGCAAGAGCCGCGGCGCCAAGATCGTCGCCGTCGACGTCTACGAGACCGAGACGGTGCGGCAGGCCGACCTCGGGCTGGTGCTGCGGCCGGGCTCGGACGCGGCGCTCGCCTGCGCCGTCATGCACATCGCCTTCCGCGATGGCTATGCCGACCGCGCCTACATGGCGACATACGCCGACGCGCCGGCCGAGCTGGAGGCGCACCTGAAGTCGCGCACCCCGGAATGGGCGGCGGCGATTACCGGCCTGACGGTCGAGGAGATCGAGGCGTTCGGCAAGCTGGTCGGCACCACGCCGCGCACCTATTTCCGCCTCGGCTACGGCTTCACCCGCTCGCGCAACGGCGTCGTCTCCATGCACGCGGCGCAGTCGATCGCCACCGTGCTCGGCCTGTGGCCGCGCGAGGGGGCGGGCGCCTTCCACAGCAACGGCGCCATCTTCCGCCTCGACAAGACGATGGTCGAGGCTCCGGACGCCGAGGACGACAGCGTTCGCCATCTCGACCATTCGCGCATCGGGCCGGTGCTGACCGGCGAGGCCGCGGCGCTGAAGGGCGGGCCGCCGGTCAAGGCGATGATCATCCAGAACTGCAACCCGATGACGGTGGCGCCCGAGCAGGAGAAGGTGCGGCGCGGCTTCCATCGCGACGATCTCTTCGTCTGCGTTCACGAGCAGTTCCTGACCGACACCGCCAGGATGGCCGACATCGTGCTGCCGGCCACCATGTTCCTCGAGCACGACGACATCTACAAGGCCGGCGGTCAGCAGAGCCTCTTGTTCGGGCCGAAGGTGGTCGAGCCGCCGGACGGGCCGCGCGAGAACATCTTCGTCGTCAACGAACTGGCCAGGCGGCTCGGCGCCGAGCACCCCGGCTTCCACATGACGGCGCGTGAGCACGTCGACTGGATGCTGCAACGCTCCGGCCTCGGCACGCTGGCCGATCTGGAGGAGAAGCGCTTCTTCGACATGCAGCCGGATTTCGACACCGCTCACTACACGCGCGGCTTCGCCTATCCGGACGGCAAGTTCCGTTTCAAGCCGGATTGGACAAGCGTGAAGACCTCCAACATCGGCCCGATGGGGCCGTGGCAGGACATGCCGGCGCTGCCCGACTACTGGCCGGTGGTGGAGGAGGCCGACGAGACGCATCCCTTCCGCCTGGTCACCGCGCCGGCCCGCAATTTCCTCAACAGCACATTTGGCGAGACGCCGACCTCGATCGGCCGCGAGAGCCGGCCGACGCTGAAGGTCAGGCCCGACGATGCGGCCCGGCTCGGTATCGCCGACGGCGAGGCGGTGGAGATCGGCAATCATCGCGGCCGGGTGCAACTGCATGCCGAGCTGTTCGAGGGGCTGAAGGCCGGCGTGGTGGTGGCCGAGGGCATCTGGGGCAACCGGGCGCATGGCGGCGGCGTCGGCATCAACACGCTGACCGGCTCGGACGAGATCGCCCCCTATGGCGGCGCCGCCTTCCACGACACCAAGGTATGGCTCAGGAAATTGTGATCATCGTGCAAACCTGCCGGCCGAAACGGCAGGACGCGGCGGCGGTCCGTTGCGGCCGTCCGGTGTTTGACTTAAGAAGCCGGCAATGTCGGGACCGCGCGGCGCGGTCCGGGGATTCTCAGAGCGAGGCCATGATGCGGGTGATTTCCAGTGCGGTCGCGGGCGTGCTGCTCGCCGTCGGCGTAATGGGTGTGCTGCCGGCGGCAGCCGATACGATTTCCCGCGACACGCTGTCGCGCAAGTTCCTCGACTATTGCGTCAACACCCAATATCGCGCCGAGGGCATCGACCGGAACTCGATGATCGACCGCTGCCGCAAGGCGGCCCAGGCAGCGATGTCGCAGTTCGAGGGCAACAGCTTCGACGCGCCTTCGCGCTCGAAGCTCACCGGCGACCAGGACAAGGCGATCCGCGCCGCCATTGCCGCCGCCTTCGCCGGCAAGTAACCGCGCTCCACCGATCGGAAATGTCTCGCCGCCGGATTTTGTCCGGCGGGCGCTTTGTCACGCCAGGATCGCCTTGATGCCGTCGGCGACGAACTGCACGGCCAGTGCGGCGAGCAGCACGCCGAGCAGGCGCGTCAGCACGTTGCGGCCGGTGTCGCCGAGGTAGCGGTCGATGCGGTCGGCGGCGAGGAAGATGGCGAAGGACAGGCCGATGATGGCGGCGATGATCAGCACCAGCGTCGCCATGGTCAGCGGGTCGTGCGCCTGGGCGGACAGGAGGATGGTGGCCGAGATGGCACCGGGGCCGGCCAGGAACGGAATGGCGATCGGGAACACCGCGAGGTGGCGGATATCCTCGCCGATCGTCTGCGGATGGCCGACCGCGACGTCGGCGTGGGCGCCCTTGTCGCCGGAGCCGGACTTGGGCTTCTCGAACACCATCTCGAAGGCGATCCAGAACAACAGCAGGCCGCCGGCGATGCGGAAGGCCGGCATCGAGATGCCGAGGAAGTTGAGGATACCGGCGCCGGTGAAGGCGAAGGTGATCAGCACCAGGAAGGCGATCACCGAGGCGCGGATGGCCACGGCGCGGCGCATGTCGGGGCGGGCGCCGGCCGTCAGCGCCAGCACCAGCGGCGCGAGGCCGACCGGATCGATGGTGACAAAAAGTGTCGCGAAGGCATTGAGGATATAGTCGATCGGCATGGCCTGTCCGCCGTTTCGGAAGTTGCCCGCTCATCTGACAGAAAAGCGGCGGCGCCGAAAGGGGCAGGGTGGCTGCCGAGGGGTGTTCAAGGGGAAAACGACGTGGCCATACCTGCCTGCAAGACCGAACTCGCCGACGCCATCGGCGTCACCTACCGGAAGCTGCGCGCCGATCTCGACGGCGTGCCGGCGGCGCTCGTCCGCGAGGCGACGCTCCAAGGGCATGCCAAGGGCACGATGATGAGCGTGCACGATCTCGTCGCCTATCTCACCGGCTGGTGCGAGCTGGTGCTGAAGTGGCACGACCGGCGCAGCGCCGGCCAGCCGGTCGACTTTCCCGACACCGGCTACAAGTGGAACGAACTCGGCCGGCTGGCGCAGGCGTTCTACGCCGACTATGCCGACCTCGACTATCCGGCGCTGCTTGACCGCTTCGCCGCCGCCAAGCAGCGCATCCTCGCGGTGATCGACGCCACCGGCGACGACGACCTCTACGGCAAACCGTGGTACGAGACCTACACCTTCGGCCGGATGATCCAGTTCAACACCTCCTCGCCCTTCGACAACGCCCGCAAGCGCCTGAGGCGCTGGAAGAAGGAAAAGGGTCTTCCCTGATCGGCCGGCGGAAGCGCCGTTTTCGCTGGACAAACGCGCCGTTCCGTGGTTTTTGCGCCGCCACAGCAACATCAGGACCGGCCGCCGATTTGCGGACCCGCGACGGCGCCGTCCCTGCGCCGGTCCGCGTGGGCGCGGACGTGATCCCGGAAAGACTTCCGGTCGATCCCCGGCCCGTCCAGGAGACCACGGCAGATGACCGACGATCGATCCGGCGCCCGACCCGAGCCGCGCCCGGCCAACCAGCGGGGCGCCGCCCGCCTCGCCGCCGTGCAGGCGCTCTACCAGCTCGAAATCGGCGGCGGCGACCTTCTCGAGGTGGTGCAGGAGTTCGAGGCGTTCCGGCTCGGCAAGGAAATCGACGGTTTCGAGTACCGGCAGGCCGATGCCGGCTGGTTCCGTGACATCGTTGGCGGCGTCGTCACCGACCAGCGGACCATCGACCCGATGGTGCACACTGCGCTGGTCGAGGACTGGCCGCTGAAGCGCGTCGACGCGACGCTGCGCGCCATTCTGCGCTGCGGCGCCTACGAGCTGATCCGTCGCAAGGACGTGCCGGGCCGGGTGATCATCTCCGAATATATCGACGTCGCCCGCGCCTTCTTCGAGGACGACGAGCCGCGCCTCGTCAACGGCGTGCTCGACCGCATCGCCCACGAGAACCGGCCCGACGAGTTCCCGCAAGAGGGGGCGTGACATGGCGTCGGGCGGCATCGGTGAATTCGAGCTGATCGCCCGCGTGTTCGCGCCGCTGGCCGCCGACGGCGCCCTCGGCCTCACCGACGACGCCGCCTTCTACCGGCCGCGCCCCGGCCGTGATCTCGTCCTGACCAAGGACGAGGTGGTGAGCGGCGTGCATTTCTTCGCCGACGACCCCTGGGACGCGGTGGCCAGGAAGGCGCTGCGCGTCAACCTGTCCGATCTCGCCGCCAAGGGTGCGACGCCGGTCGGCTATCTCCTCGCCCTCGGCCTGCCGCCGGACTTCACCGCCGATCAGGTCGACGCGCTGGGCGCCGGTCTCGCCGCCGATCAGGCCGCCTACGGCATCTCGCTCTACGGCGGCGACACGGTGCGCTCGCCGGCCGGCCTGACGCTGTCGGTGACGGCGATCGGCGAGGTCAGCGAAGGCGGTATGATCCGGCGCGGCGGCGCGCGGGCCGGCGAGACGATCGTCGTCACCGGCACGATCGGCGACGCGGCGCTCGGCCTGCGGCTGCGCCTCGATCCGGCGCTGTCCGGCCGGCTCGGTCTGTCCGACGCCCATCGCGACCACCTTCTCGACCGCTATCTGCTGCCGCGGCCGCGCGGCGCGCTGGCCTCGGCGGTGGCGGCCTGCGCCTCCGGCGGCATGGACATTTCCGACGGTCTGGTCGGCGATCTCGCCAAGATGGCGGCGGCGTCCGGCGTCGGCATCGAGATCGATGCCGACAGCGTGCCGCTGTCGGAGGCCGCCCGGGCGGCGATCGCCGCCGATCCGCGCCTGCTCGCCGTGGCGCTGACCGGCGGCGACGACTACGAGCTGGCGCTGTCGATGGCCGAGGACAAGGCGGACGCCTTCCTTGCCGTTGCCGCGGCGGCCGGCATCCCGGCCGCGAAGATCGGCCGGACGCGGGCGGGGGAGGGCATCGCCGTTCAGGGCGATCATCCGGCACTCGCCGATCTCGGCTCCGGCTCCTACCGGCATTTCTGACGCATCTGCCTTGCGTCGTCCGGGGCGAGCCGGTAGACCTCGGCGGGCCTCATTTTCAGGCCGGCGTCATTCGTTTTCCGGAGGGCCGATGTTCCGCAAGCTCTACGACTGGACCATGTCGCTGGCCGGCAGCCGCAAGGCCGGCACATGGCTCGCCGCCGTCTCGTTCGCGGAAAGCTCGTTCTTCCCGATTCCGCCCGACGTGATGCTGGTGCCGATGGTGCTGGCCCGCCGCGACAAGGCCTTCACCTATGCGCTGATCTGCACCATCGCCTCGGTGCTCGGCGGCATCCTCGGCTATTCGATCGGCCTGTTCCTGTTCGACAGCGTCGGCGCCTGGCTGATCCGCGTCTACGGCTACGGCCAGAGCTTCGAGGAGTTCCGCGCCGCCTATGCCCACTACGGCGCCTGGATCATCCTGATCAAGGGCCTGACGCCGATCCCCTTCAAGCTGGTGACCATCGCCTCGGGCTTTGCCGCCTACCACTTCCCGCTGTTCGTGGCGCTCTGCGTCGTGACGCGCGGCGCCCGCTTCTTCCTGGTCGCCTTTCTGCTGCGCCTGTTCGGCGAGCCGGTGCGCGAGTTCATCGAGCGGCGGCTCGACGCGGTGATGTGGGGCCTGCTGATCGTCATCGTCGGCGGCTTCGTGGCGGCGCGCTACGTCGTCTGAAAGCCCTGCGCCGCGCCGCTTTTCCGGCGCCGGATGGGGACAAATCCATAAAATTATCGGCTTCGCGCCTTCACACCCTTGACGCCGCATCCCGAGCCTATATCGGTAATCCCGCCCTCGTATCTGTCCGCAGGACGGGACCGGAGCCGCATGCCGGCTCGCCTTGCGAAACGAAGAAAGAGGGTCGCTCCCAAGGCGAACGGGCACGGGAATCCCACGGGGTTTCCAAGGGGCGTTCGCCTTCGGTTCGTGGCGCCAAGGCCGGACCTTCCAGCGTCCGGCACTGCGGAGGGATCATGTACGTTCTTTACATCGCGATCATCTGCGGGCTGCTGTCCATCGCCTATGGCGTATGGGCGGTCAAGTCCGTCATGGCATCGGACGCGGGCAGCGCCCGCATGCAGGAAATCTCGGGGGCGGTCGCTGAGGGCGCTCAGGCCTACCTCAAGCGCCAGTACACCACGATCGGCATCGTCGGCGTGGTGATCCTCGTGCTGATCGCGTGGCTGCTCGGTTTGCCGGTCGCCATCGGCTTCCTGGTCGGCGCCGTCCTGTCCGGTCTTGCCGGCTTCATCGGCATGAACGTTTCGGTACGCGCCAACGTCCGCACCGCCGCCGCTGCCATGCAGTCGCTGGCCGGCGGCCTCGGCATCGCCTTCAAGGCGGGTGCCGTCACCGGCCTCCTGGTGGCTGGCCTCGCCCTGCTCGGCGTCGCCGTCTACTTTTGGGTGCTGACCGGCCCGATGGGCTATGCGGTCAACGACCGCACCGTCATCGACGCTCTGGTCGCCCTCGGCTTCGGCGCCTCGCTGATCTCCATCTTCGCCCGCCTTGGCGGCGGCATCTTCACCAAGGGCGCCGACGTCGGCGCCGACCTGGTCGGCAAGGTCGAAGCCGGCATTCCGGAAGATGATCCGCGCAACCCGGCCACCATCGCCGACAACGTCGGCGACAACGTCGGCGACTGCGCCGGCATGGCCGCCGACCTGTTCGAGACCTACGCGGTGACCGTGGTCGCCACCATGGTTCTCGCCTCGATCTTCTTCGCCAGCAATGCCGAGCTGCTGACCCAGGCGATGCTCTATCCGCTGCTGATCTGCGGCGCCTGCATCATCACCTCGATCATCGGCACCTTCTTCGTCAAGCTGGGCGCCAACAACTCGATCATGGGCGCTCTCTACAAGGGCCTGTGGGCGTCCTCGCTGTTGTCGATCATCGGCCTCGGCGGCGCCACCTCGCTGACCATCGGCTGGGGCGACATCGTCATCGGCGACATCGCCACGTCCGGCACCAAGCTGTTCATCTGCGGCATCCTCGGCCTGGTGGTGACCGGCCTGATCGTCTGGATCACCGAGTACTACACCGGCACCGGCAAGCGTCCGGTGACGTCGATCGCCCAGGCGTCGGTCACCGGCCACGGCACCAACGTCATCCAGGGCCTCGCGGTGTCGCTCGAGTCGACCGCCCTGCCGGCGCTGGTCATCGTCGCCGGCATCATCGCCACCTACCAGCTCGGCGGCCTGTTCGGTACGGCCATCGCCGTCACCACCATGCTCGGCCTCGCCGGCATGATCGTGGCGCTCGACGCCTTCGGCCCGGTCACCGACAACGCCGGCGGCATCGCCGAGATGGCCGGCCTGCCCAAGGACGTCCGTCACACCACCGACGCGCTCGACGCCGTCGGCAACACCACCAAGGCCGTCACCAAGGGCTACGCCATCGGTTCGGCCGGCCTCGGCGCGCTGGTGCTATTCGCCGCCTACACCAACGATATCCGTCACTTCGCGGAAAGCGGCGTGCCGTATTTCCAGGGTATCGGCAACATCGACCTGTCGCTGTCCAACCCCTATGTGGTGGCTGGCCTCCTGTTCGGCGGCCTGATCCCCTACCTGTTCGGCGGCATCGCCATGACTGCCGTCGGCCGCGCCGCCGGCTCGGTGGTGGAGGAAGTGCGCCGTCAGTTCAAGGAAAAGCCGGGCATCATGGCCGGCACCGAGCGTCCGGACTACGGCCGGGCGGTCGACATGCTGACCAAGGCGGCGATCAAGGAAATGATCATCCCGTCGCTGCTGCCGGTGCTGTCGCCGCTGGTCGTCTACTTCGGCGTGCTCCTCGCCTCGGGCTCGAAGGCCAACGCCTTCGCCGCCCTCGGCGCCTCGCTGCTCGGCGTGATCGTCAACGGCCTGTTCGTCGCCATCTCGATGACCTCGGGCGGCGGCGCCTGGGACAACGCCAAGAAGAGCTTCGAGGACGGCTTCGTCGACAAGGACGGCGTCAAGCACTTCAAGGGTTCCGACGCCCACAAGGCCTCGGTGACCGGCGACACCGTCGGCGATCCCTACAAGGACACCGCCGGCCCGGCCGTCAACCCGGCCATCAAGATCACCAACATCGTGGCTCTGCTGCTGCTGGCGGTTCTCGCCCATAGCTGATAGACCACCTCAGTATTTCGACTGAACGGAGCGGCGGTCGGGCAACCGGCCGTCGCTTCGGCGTTTTCGGGTGGCGCCGTCGGGCGCCGTCAGCCATCGTCCGGAACCATGTCCATGACGACCATCAATGCCGCCGCGCCGGCCGGCCCCGGCCGCTACCGCGGCTTCGCCTTCGCTTTCTCCGCCTATCTGATGTGGGGCTTCCTGCCCTTCTATATGAAGGCCGTCGCCCACATCTCGCCCTACGAAGTGGTGGCGCACCGCGTGCTGTGGTCGGTGCCGATGACTGCGGCCATCCTCGCCATGCTGGGCGGCTTCTCGAGCTTCCTCGCGGTGTTCCGGCAGCCGCGCACGCTGGCGCTGGGCTTTCTCACGGCCAGCCTGATCTCGGTCAACTGGGCGATTTACGTCTGGGCGATCGGCAGCGGGCGGACGATCGAATCGGCGCTCGGCTATTTCATCAACCCGCTGGTCAACGTCGCCCTCGGCACGGTGTTCCTCGGCGAGCGGCTGTCCCGCATGCAGATGTTCGCCGTGGCGCTCGCCGTGTTCGGCGTCGGCCTGATGACGGTGGAGAGCGGCGGCCTGCCGTGGGTGTCGCTGGCGCTGGCGCTGACCTTCGGCATATACGGTTATCTCAAGAAGACGCTGCCGATCGGCCCGACACAGGGCTTTCTCCTGGAGGTGGTTCTGATCTCGCCGCTGGCGCTCGCCTACATCGGCTGGCTCGCGGCGACCGGAAGCGGCCATTTCGCCGGCACCGGCGTCGCGGCCACGCCCGTCGACACGCTGCTGCTGGTCGCCGCCGGCCCCATCACGGCAGTGCCGCTGATCCTGTTTGTCTATGGAGCGCGGCTCCTGCGCTACTCGACCATCGGCCTGATGCAGTACATGGCGCCGTCGATGATCTTCATCACCGCCATCTTCGTGTTCCACGAGCCCTTCTCGGCCGGCAAGCTGGTGGCCTTCATGTTCATCTGGGCGGCGCTGATCGTCTACACGGCGACGGTGCTGCCCGGCCGCCGGCGGTGAAAAAGCAAGGGGCGCGGCCGATGCCGCGCCCCTCAGACCGTATCCGTCTGATACGTCGCTGTCAGTTGCCGAGCGGGTTGACGCGACCGACGCCCTTGAAGATCTGGCTGATCAGGTTGAGGTCGGCGCCGCCGGTGCGGGTCTTGCGCTCGATGAAGTCGAACACCTTGCCGTCCTGCAAGCCGTAATTGGCGATCTGCTTGACCAGGCCCTTGTCGTCGAAATAGACGGCGAGCACCCGCTGGTCGGTGACCGAGCGACCCATGATCGGGTTCTCTTCGATGGTCTGGGAGATGTAGTAGAAGGCGTCGCCGGCCAGCGCCGAGGTGGTCGACGGCGAGCCGAGCACCAGCAGCACCTGCTCGCGCGACGAGCCGACCGGCACCTGGGCCAGTGCGTCCTCGGACAGCACATAGCCGTGCTGGATGGGCGCCGTGCCGCAGGCCGACAGGGAGACGGCCGTTAGCAGGACGAGCGCCGCGCCCTTCAGACCAAACATCATGCCCGACGGGCGTTCACTCCGGCTGAACTTCACATGAGCCTCCCGGCTTTTTCTCGCCTCAGTCGCCGGTGGGCCCCCGGCCCTCGGCTTTCGCTTCGCTAGACTCATTTCGAGGCCCTGCCTCGAAATGCCGCTCCGCGCGGCGCCGCTTGGCGCCGGAAGCCGCTGACGCGGCTTTATTCCTGTCTCAGTCGCCGGCGGCGACCTCCGTCGCCTTGGCTTCCGCTCCGCTTCGCGTCCTTCGGGGCTTTTCTACGAAAGCCCCGCTGCGTCGCCGCGGACGCGGCTTCGGACATTGCCTTACTCCACGCTTGGCAACTTGGTTACCTTGCGATAGGTCACGAGGCAACGTCAATTCGTGCGTCCGGCGCGGTTTCATGTCGATCACCGCGCCGGCCCTGGTCTTCGTTGAAGGAAACGGCAAAACTATGGTGTTCGGCCTCTTCCGGCGAAAGGCGCCGCCGGGCGCCGCGCCGCTCTACGACGGGCTGATGCGCGCGGCGCGCCAGCCGGCCTTCTATGCCGAGCTGGGTGTCGCCGACAGCGTCGAGGGGCGGCTGGAGATGCTGATGCTGCACGTCGGCCTGGTCGTCCATCGCCTCTCCGCCGAGGCGGCCGGCCGCGAGACGGCGCGCGGCCTCACCGAACTGTTCATCGACGACATGCAGCGCTCGCTGCGCGAGATCGGCTACGACGACAGCGGCCTCAAGCGCCGCCTGAAGAAGCTGGCCGGCGCCTTCTACGGCCGCATGGAGGCGACGGCGGCGGCGCTTGCCAGCGACCGGCCGGATGCGCTCGCCGACACGCTGGCGCGCAACATCTACGGCGGCAAGGCCGATCCCGAACACGCCGTCCGCCTCGCCGAGCACGTCCGCCACTTCGCCGACAGCCTCGCCGGAACGCCGGCCGCCGAATTGGCCGCCGGCAACCTGCCTTCCCCGCCGCTCTTTGCCGCTGCCGAGGAGACGCCATGACCGACAAAGACCCCATCCCCTTCTCCCGCCGCTTCGCCTGGGACCGGGTGCAGCCGCGCGGCACGCCGGTGAGCATCGAGGCGACGCCGGCCGAATGCGAGGCCATCGCCGACGCGCTCGGTATCCTCAAGGTGGGAAGCGCCTCCGCCGAATTCCTGGTGACGCCGTTCCGCAAGACCGGCTTCAAGGTGACGGGCGAGGTGAAGGCGGAGGTCGAGCAGGCCTGCGTCGTCAGCCTCGAACCGGTGCCCGAGAGCATCTCCGAGACCGTCGATCTGCGCTTCCTGCCGGAAAGCGAGATCGAGCCGGTGGACGAGGAAATCGAGGTCGACTTCGACGCCGAGGATCCGCCGGAGCCGATCGTCGGCGCCTTCGTCGATCTCGGCGTGCTCGCCACCGAGTTCATCGCCGTCGGCCTCGATCCCTATCCGCGGTCGCCGGGCGCCGAGTTCACGCCGCTGATCGAGGACGACGGCAGCGAGGACGAGGCGGAATCGCCCTTCGCCGGCCTCTCCGCCTTGAAGGACAAGCAACCCTGACGGTTGCCGCCGCGCCGCTCTCCATGGCGTTGGCCACGCATTTTGCTGTTGTGTCCGCGGGGGGAATGGTTATCTTCCCGCCGCGTTATTGTCGGCGGTCGCCGCGCATCCGAGGATTCATGGCCGAACCTCTTACCATCTCCATCGACGTCATGGGCGGCGACTTCGGGCCGTCGGTGACGCTCGCCGGCGCCGATCTCGAGCTGACCCGGCGCCCCGATCTCCGTTACGAACTCTATGGCGACGAAGCCGTGGTGCTGCCGGTGCTGGAGCAGTATCCGGCCGTCAAGGCCGCCTCGCGCTTCCACCATTGCGAGGTCACCGTGGCGATGGACGAGAAGCCGTCGAGCGCGCTGCGCCACGGCCGCTGGAAGTCGTCGATGTGGCGGGCGATCGAGGCGGTGAAGAAGGGCGAGGCGCATTTCGCCGTCTCCGCCGGCAATACCGGTGCGCTGATGGCCATGTCGAAGTTCTGCCTCAGGACCATGGCCAACATCGAGCGGCCGGCGCTGGCGGCGCTGTGGCCGAACCTGAAATCGGAATCGATCGTGCTCGACGTCGGTGCCTCGATCGGCGCCGATGCCCAGCAGTTGATCGGCTTCGCGGTGATGGGCGCGGCCATGGCGCGCGCCCTGTTCCACACCGAGGTTGCCACGGTGGGGCTGCTCAACGTCGGCGTCGAGGACGTCAAGGGCAACGAGGAGGTGCGGGCGGCCGGCCAGATCCTCAAGGAGACGGCGCTCGCCAACCTCGACTATGCCGGCTTCGTAGAGGGCGACGACATCGGCCGCGGCCGGGTCGACGTGATCGTCACCGAGGGCTTCGCCGGCAACATCGCCCTCAAGACGGCGGAAGGCACGGCCAAGCAACTCACCGCCTACCTGCGCACGGCGCTCGACCGCACCTGGATGACGCGCATCGGCTATCTGCTGGCGCGCGGCGCCTTCCAGGGCCTCAGGGAGAAGATGGACCCGCGCAAGTATAACGGCGGCGTCTTCCTCGGCCTCAACGGCATCGTCATCAAGAGCCACGGCGGCACCGACGCCTTCGGCTTTGCGGCGGCGCTCGATCTCGGCTACGACATGGCGCGCAATGGCCTGATGGGCAAGATCGAGACCGACCTTGCCCACTACTACCGGGAGCAGGCGGCGGGTGGCGCTGTCGCCGGCGAGAAAGGAAGCTGACAACGTGATCCGAAGCGTCATTCTGGGCACGGGGAGCTACCTGCCCGCCAAGGTCCTGACCAACAAAGACCTCGCCGAGCGGGTCGACACTTCGGATGAATGGATCGTGCAGCGCACGGGCATCCGCGAGCGCCATATCGCTGCCGAGGGCGAGATGACCTCCGACCTTGCCGCCGCCGCCGCCAGCGAGGCGCTGGCCGCCGCCGGCGTCAATGCCGACGAGATCGATCTGGTGCTGCTGGCCACCGCGACGCCCGACCGTACCTTTCCCTCGTCGGCCGTCGAGGTGCAGAGGAAGCTCGGCGTTACCCACGGCTTCGCCTTCGACCTGCAGGCGGTCTGTTCGGGCTTCATCTACGCGCTCACCGTCGCCGACAGCCTGATGCGCACCGGCCTTGCCCGCAAGGCGCTGGTGATCGGCGCCGATACCTTCTCGCGCCTTCTCGACTGGAACGACCGCACCACCTGCGTGCTGTTCGGCGACGGCGCCGGCGCCGTGGTGCTCGGCCTTGAGGAAGGCGAGGGCACGACGGCCGATCGCGGCCTCCTCGCCGCCAGCCTCCGCGCCGACGGTCGCCACGTCGACAAGCTCTGCACCGACGGCGGCCCGTCGATGACCGGCGCGCCCGGCCATGTGCGCATGCATGGCCAGGAGGTGTTCAAGTTCGCGGTCGGCGGCGTCGGCGACGTCATCAAGTCGGTGTTCGAGGCGACCGGTTTCGACGGCGCCAGCATCGATTGGTTCGTTCCCCATCAGGCCAACCGCCGCATCATCGAGGGATCGGCCAAGAAGCTCGGCATACCCTTGGAAAAGGTGATCATCACCGTCGAGGGACATGCCAACACCTCGGCGGCGACCATCCCGCTCGCCCTCGATTCCGGTGTGCGGTCGGGCAAGGTTAAGCGCGGCGACGTGCTGCTGTTCGAGGCGGTCGGTGGCGGCCTCACCTGGGGCGCCGTGATCCTACGTTGGTAGCATGGATCGGTTTTTTGTTTATTTGGAAAGACTTGCGCGGAAAAAGGATTGACCGCATCCGTATCTGGCACTACCTTCCTCGCCTGTGTCTTTTGGTCTCGACCGGCGGCTGATCCGCGGTCGACTGGAACAACGGGAGCTTGCGATCCATGGGGGGCAAAACTGTAACCCGCGCCGATCTATGCGAGGCCGTGTACCAGAAGGTCGGGCTGTCGAGGAGCGAGTCGGCCGAACTCGTGGAATCGGTGCTGCGCGAGATCGCCGATTGTCTGGTGACTGGCGAGACGGTGAAGCTGTCGTCCTTCGGAACGTTCTCGGTTCGCTCGAAGACCGAGCGTATCGGCCGCAACCCGAAGACCGGCGAGGAAGTGCCGATCCTTCCGCGCCGCGTGCTGGTGTTCAAGCCGAGCAACGTGCTGAAGACGGAAATCAACGGTGGCGACAGCTCTGCCGCCGAAGCCGACGATTGAACCGCCGGCGAGCCCTGGGCCGCGCGGAAAATATCATTGAAATACAATGATCTGGTGGACGATCTTCGCGTTGTTGCGAGATCGGGCTTGGCATTTTTCACGTACCCCTTCTATAGTGGGGCGCTTTGCGAATCCGGGGTCATGGGATTCAGGGCGGCATCAGGTCGAGCGGCGGCGTGGAAAAGGCAACGGACGCTTTCAGGACGATCAGCGAGGTTGCGGAGGATCTTGATCTTCCGCAGCATGTGCTGCGCTTCTGGGAAACCAAATTCAGCCAGATCCGCCCGATGAAGCGCGGCGGCGGTCGTCGCTACTACCGCCCCGACGACGTCGAACTGCTGCGCGGCATCCAGTATCTTCTCTACGGCGAAGGCTACACCATCAAGGGCGTCCAGCGCATCCTGAAGGAGCAGGGCGCCCGTTTCGTGATGGAGGTCTGGCGCCATCCCGGCGAGCCGATCCCGGCGGCGCCGGAGGGTGCCGACGCGGATATGGACGATGCGGCCGAGGACGATATCGAGCCGGTCGAGCCGGAGATGGAGGCTGCCGTCACGCCGACGCGCGCCGATCCGTGGATGGAACCGCGGATGGAGGCAAGGGCGGAACCGCGCGTCGAGCCGCCACCGGTGCGTCCGCCGGAGATCGAGGAGCCGCTGCCGGCCGGCATCCTGCCGGAGAACGCCAGCCGGGGCGGCGGCTTTCGCTTCATGGAGCGCTTCCGCGCCGCGCCCGAACATGCGGCGCCGACCGGCGGCGGTTCCGGCGCGCTGTCGCGCGAGGACATCCGTCGCCTGCAATCGACGCTGTTCGAACTCCTGGAATGCAAGCGCCTGCTCGACCAGACGCGCTGAAGCTCGCCCTGGAGTTTTCTCAGGCGGCCCCATTCGCCACGGCTTTCCGGGCTTCCGTTGCTCGCGGAGCGGAGCGTCTGCGCCGTGCCGGTTGCTGCAAGCCGAGGCGGTCGATCCCCACAGCGAGTTGGCAGAGAGCCTCCGGGAGACCGGCGGCTGGGGGCGGGCGAAATTAGCACTTGTCCCGCCGGATCGAACCGGCTAAATCCCTCCCGTCCGGCGCTTGACGCCTGACGATGATGGAGCGGGCAGTAGCGCAGCCTGGTTAGCGCACGTGTCTGGGGGACACGGGGTCGGAGGTTCAAATCCTCTCTGCCCGACCATTCCTTCCCCCTGTAACCCAAACGATTGCCGTTTGCCGCGCTGGAGCAACGCGCGCTCCGCCCTGCGTGTCGGGTTGCTCATCTCCCTGTTCAAACGCCGGATTCTTCTGAAGTGCGCGTGCGCGTCTTGTCCTCGTGCTCTCCGCAGGATCGACGGGCTGTAGGCGTTCATACCGATCCGAAGTTTCGCTCTGAAATGATACGAAAGGAAAATCGAACCAAAACGAAGATCAATCGAACTTCCGGACGGGTCGAGCGAGGCGAAGCGGCAAGAATTCCGGGAGCGCAGCATGACGGGTACCTTCGGGGCCGGACCTTTGCCGGCAACCGCCGACGTGGTGGTGATCGGCGGCGGCGTGGTGGGCTGCGCCATTGCCCGCGAGCTGACGCGCTTCGAGCTGTCGGTGCTGCTGATCGAGCGGGCGCCCGACGTCGCCACCGGCACGTCGAAGGCCAACAGCGGCATCCTGCATGCCGGCTTCGACGCCGATCCCGGCACCTGGAAGGCCAAGCTGAACGTGCGCGGCGCCAGGCTCTACGCCGATCTTGCCGAGGGGCTCGGCATCCCCCGCAAGGCGACGGGATCGCTGGTGGTGGCGAAAGACGCCGGCCAGATGGACACCGTCGAGGAGCTTCGCCAACGCGGGCGCGACAATGGCGTGCCCGGCCTTGAAATCTGGAACCGCGACCGGCTGCTCGCCCACGAGCCGAACATCTCGCCGGAGGTGGCGGGCGCTCTCTGGGCGCCGTCGGGCGCCATCGTCTGCCCGTTTCTGGCTACCGTCGGCTTTGCCGAGAACGCCATCCGGAACGGCGCGCGAATCGTCACCGAATGCGCTGTGACCGGCATCGACGTCGAGGGTGGGGCGATTGCCGCGGTGCGGACCACGCGCGGCCGCGTCGCCACACGCTTTGTCGTCAATGCCGCCGGCCTGCACTCGGATGCGGTGGCGCGCCTTGCCGGCGACGACAGCTTCGCCATCCGCCCGCGTCGCGGCGAATACATCCTGTTCGACCGCAGCGTCGGTCCGCTGGTCAACACGGTGCTGTTCCCGACGCCCGACAAGGTGTCGAAGGGCATCCTGGTGGCGCCGACCGTGCATGGTAACCTGTTCATCGGCCCGGACGCCGTCGACATCGACGATCCCGACGACCGCGAGACGACGGCCGGCGGCCTAGCCGGCATCGTCGCCGGCGCCCGCCGCATCATGCCGGCGCTGCCGCTCGGCACGGCGATCACCGAATTCGCCGGTCTGCGCGCCGCCGCCGGCAAGGATTTCGTCATCGGCCCGTCGCCGGTGACGCGCGGCCTCGTGCATGCCGCCGGCATTCAGTCGCCCGGCCTGACCTCGGCCCCAGCCATCGGCGAGACGATGGTGGAGGTGCTGGCCGAGGCCGGCCTGAAGCTCAGGCCGAAGGCGGGCTTCGTGCCGGTCAATCCGGCCAAGCCGCGCTTCCACGACCTCGACCGGCCGGCGCAGGCGGCGCTGGTCGCCGCCGATCCGCTCCACGGCCGCGTCATCTGCCGCTGCGAGACGATCACCGAGGCGGAAATCGTCGCGGCCATCCTGTCGCCCTGCGGCGCCCGCACCGTCGACGGCGTCAAAAGGCGGGTGCGGGCCGGCGCCGGCCGCTGCCAGGGCGGTTTCTGCGGGCCGCGCGTCACGGCCATCCTCGCCCGCGAGCTGGGTATCCCCGTTACCGCCGTCCGCAAGGACACGGCGGATTCGTGGCTGTTCCTGCCGCGCGCCGACATCGGAGCCGGGGAGGGCGTCCATGCGTGAACTGTCTTACGACGTGGTGGCGATCGGCGGCGGCCCGGCTGGCATGGCGGCGGCGCTGGCCGCCCGGGAGGCCGGCGCGGAGCGCGTGCTGATCATCGAGCGCGACCGCGAGCTTGGCGGCATCCTGCAACAGTGCATTCACAACGGCTTCGGCCTCAGGCGCTTCGAGGAGGAGCTGACCGGACCGGGCTACGCGCACCGCTATATCGAGATGGTGCGGAACTCGGACATCGACGTCTGGCTCGACACGACGGTGCTCGCCGCCGAGCCGGGCGGCGTCATCACCTCGGTCAGCCCGCATGCCGGCCTGCAAGTGGTCCGGGCGAAATCGGTGGTCTACGCCATGGGCTGCCGCGAGCGGACGCGCGGCGCCATCCGCACGCCGGGCAGCCGTCCGGCCGGCGTGTTCACGGCCGGCGCCGCCCAGCGCATGGTCAACATGGAGGGCTACCTGCCCGGCAAGGAGGTGGTGATCGTCGGCTCCGGCGACATCGGCCTGATCATGGCCCGCCGCATGACCTTCGAGGGCGCCAAGGTGAAGGCCGTCTTCGAGATCATGCCGTACTCCAACGGCCTCACCCGCAACATCGTCCAGTGCCTGGAGGATTTCGGCATTCCGCTCTACCTCGGCCATTCGGTGACGGCCATCCACGGCAAGGACCGGGTGACCGGGATCACGGTGTCGCAGGTGAACGAGAAACTGGAGATCGTTCCCGATACCGCCTTCGACGTCGCCTGCGACTGCGTGCTGCTGTCGGTCGGCCTGATCCCGGAGAACGAACTCGGCCGGGCGGCCGGCCTCGCGCTCGACCCGATCACCGGCGGCGCGCTGGTCGATCAGTTCCGCCAGACCTCGCTTCCCGGCTTCTTCGCCGCCGGCAACGTCTTGCACGTCCACGACCTCGTCGACTGGGTGTCCGAGGAAGCGGCGATCGCCGGCCGCTCGGCCGCCCGCCATGCCCGTGGCGAACTGCCCGCCGGCGGCGCGGTACGGCAGGTGGCGGCGGGGG
>LUYO01000148.1:0-35463 GCA_001603295.1 Rhodobacterales bacterium Alpha_02 | reverse complement strand
CGCCTGAACTGTCCGAGCGGAGTCGACCGTTCGAGCCGATCGAACGGTTCGTGCGAAACAATGCGTTGGTTTGAGGGAAGGTGCTGCTCCATAGGAAATCCGTAGCGTCGGAAGGTCCTTCATGAGCAATTCTTTCTCCAAATCGGCAGAAACGGCGAATCCGGTTCTCAGTGAGTCCGTAACGCGTATAAGTCGCATGCTGCCGGGCATTCTCGCCTGCGCCGCCGTCGCCGGCTTGGCCGCCGGTCTCAGGATGCTGCCGGGCGTCGGTACCTTCAGCCCGATGATCATCGCCATCGCCATCGGCATCATAGTCCGCAACACGGTCGGCACGCATCCGGCGCTCGTCGCCGGCATCGGCTTCTCGATGCGCCGGCTGCTGCGCCTCGCCATCATCCTGCTCGGCCTGCAACTCACTTTCGCCGAGGTGGCCGAGACCGGCCTGCGCGGCGTTGCCGTCATCCTGTCTTGCGTTGCCCTGACCTTTCCGTTCACGCTGGCGATCGGCCGGCTGCTCGGTGCCGACGCCCGCCTCGTCCGACTGATTGCCGCCGGCACCTCGATCTGCGGCGCCTCGGCGGTGGCGGCGGCCAACGCGGCGGTCGAGGCGCCTGACGAGGACGTCGCCTACGCCGTTGCCTGCGTCACGGTGTTTGGCTCGATCGCCATGTTCGCCTATCCGCTGCTGCAGGGCGTGCTGCATCTGGCGCCGCGCGACTACGGCCTGTGGGCCGGCGCTTCCATCCACGAGATCGCCCAGGTGGTGGCCGCCACCTTCGCCATCGGCCGCGAGGCCGGCGACTTCGGCACCGTGGCCAAGCTCACCCGCGTCATGATGCTGGCGCCGATGGTGCTGGCCATGGCCGCCCTGCTGCCGCGCCCCGGCGCCCTGGCTGGCGAGGGCGAACGACGGCGCCCGCCGCTGCCGTGGTTCGTGTTCGGCTTCATCGCGCTGGTCGCCGTCAACAGCGTGGTCGGCCTGCCGGCGCCGCTCAAGGCGGAAGCCTCGGTCGTCAGCAGCTTCCTGCTGACCATGGCGCTCGCCGCCATGGGCCTTGAGACCAGCATCGCCAAGCTGAGGGCCAAAGGGCTGCGGCCGGCGCTGACCGGCGCCCTGGCCAGCCTTTTCATTGCCGGCCTCGGCCTTGCCCTGATAAGGCTGACCTGACCCGGTCACCTCGGCTTTTCCATGACCCTAGAGCAGCTCCGCATCTTCGTCGCCGTCGCCGGCCGCCAGCACGTCACGCAGGCGGCGCGCGAACTGCACCTCACCCAGTCGGCAGTGAGCGCCGCCATCACGGCGCTGGAAAGCCGCTACGCCGTGCGCCTGTTCGACCGCATCGGCCGCCGCATCGCGCTGACTGAGGCCGGCCGTGCCTTTCTCGACGAGGCGAGGGCGATTCTTGCCCGCGCCGCCGACGCCGAGGCGGTGCTGGCCGATCTCGCCGACTTCCGGCGTGGCGAACTGACCGTCGCCGCCAGCCAGACCATCGGCGCCTACTGGATTCCGCGCGTCATTCAGGCCTTCGCCGGCCGCTTCCCCGGCATCCGCGTCAGCCTGGAACTCGGCAACACCGAATTCGTCGCCGGCCGGGTGCGCGACGGCGCCGCGCTGATCGGCTTCGTCGAGGGGCCGGTGGACGAGCCGGTGCTCGCCGTCGACCGCTTGTTCGACGACGAACTGCTGCTGGTGGCGGCGCCCGGCGATCCCTGGCTGTCGCTCTCCGGCGACGCGGCGGGGCGGCTGGCGGCCGCCCGCTGGGTGCTGCGCGAGCGTGGCTCGGGCACCCGCATCGCCCTCGAACAGGCGCTGCGGCATTTCGGCCTCGCCGAGACGGATGTCGAGGTGGCGCTGGAGCTGCCGTCCAACGAGACCGTGCGCACCGCCGTCGAGGCGGGCGCCGGCGTCACCGTGCTGTCGCGCATGGTGGTCGAGGCGGCGCTGGCCACCGGCGCGCTGGTGGCCGTGCCGCTAACGCTGCCGGGCCGCAGCTTCAACGCGTTGCGCCACAAGGAGCGCTATTTCGGCCGGGCGGCCGCCGCCTTCGTCGAGCTGAGCCGACCGGGCCCGTTCGCGGCGGCTTGTCTCGCGCCGCCGTCCGGACCATGCTAGAACATTCCCGGTGAACTCCAGTTCATCGGAAATGCCCTATCTTTTTGTTGAGACGCAATTCCGAACGCAAAACCGGTTGCCACTTTTGCTGGAATTGCTCCGGAAGGCTTCGAGGGAAGCTTTCGCGCGGAAAAGGACCCATGCCGCTTCACATCATCAAGCTCTGCGTCGGCGTCGAGACGGTCGAGGAACTCGACCAGTGGTACCGCGAGGAGGTGCTCGCCCACGCCGCCCGCGGCGAGGGCTACGAGCGCATCCACGTCACCCGCATGTTTCCCAAGCGCGCCGACGAGATCCTCGACGGCGGCTCGATCTACTGGGTGATCAAGGGCATCGTGCAGGTGCGCCAGCGCATCCTGGAACTCAGGCCGATGCGCGGGCACGACGGCATCGAACGCTGCGGCCTGGTGCTCGATCCCGAATTGCACCGCACCGAATACCGGCCCTGCCGTGCCTTCCAGGGCTGGCGCTACCTGCCGGACAAGGACGCGCCGGCCGACATCCGGCAATCGGAGATCGACGGCGACATCCCCGAGGGCATGCGCCGGGCGCTGCGCGAGCTGGCGCTGATCTGAGCTGTCTTCTGGTAGAACCTCGCGCGATTTCGCTTGACGTCGTCGGCTGGCGATGGTTTCTGTCCATCAACCATGCTTCGGCAGTCTCTGCGGAAGCGTCCTGCGTCGGATGATATCCATGTCGTGCTCCCAGCACCTTCGGGCATCCCTGACCGCGCCGCTCATGCGGTCCGCGGCTCCGACCCTCTTCGGCTTTATGGGCTTTTATGCGTGGCGTCGCCGCTTCGGCGTGGCCGGTTTCGCAGCTGTCTGATCGACAGGCCCAGCGCGAGAACGAGCCCCGCCGAAAGGCGGGGTTTTTTGTATTTGCGGTTCCGTGACCGCCTGCCTCCGGCCTTGGTGCCGGATCGGTCGAAGCGGAACCGCCGCCTTCCGTGCCTCCGCCGGGCAATGCGTCCCGGTGGTGGTGCCTCACCGGCGCCTCATGTATAAGGCGCCAAATTCTGAAGGCTCTGCGGCGGTTTCCGCAGGGCGATGCATCGAGAAGAAGAGCCGCGTCATGCCCACCACCTGGAAGCCCGATTCCTGGCGCGCCCTGCCCATCGAGCAGGTGCCGGACTACCCCGATCAGGCGGCGCTCGCCGCCGTCGAGGCACATCTCGCCAGCTATCCGCCGCTGGTGTTCGCCGGCGAGGCGCGCAAGCTCAAGAAGTCTCTGGCCAAGGTGGCGGCCGGCGAAGCCTTCCTGCTGCAGGGCGGCGACTGCGCCGAGAGCTTCGCCGAGCACGGCGCCGACAACATCCGCGACTTCTTCCGCGTCTTCCTTCAGATGGCGGTGGTGCTGACCTACGGCGCCGCCCAGCCGGTGGTGAAGGTCGGCCGCATCGCCGGCCAGTTCGCCAAGCCGCGCTCCAAGTCGACCGAGACCATCGATGGCGTCGAGTTGCCGTCCTACCGCGGCGACATCATCAACGGCATGGACTTCACGTCCGAGTCGCGCACGCCCGATCCGCAACGCCAGGAGATGGCCTACCGCCAGTCGGCGGCGACGCTGAACCTGTTGCGCGCCTTCGCCAGCGGCGGTTATGCCAACCTCGACAACGTGCACAAGTGGACGCTCGGCTTCGTCAAGGGCGCGCAGTCGTCGCGCTATCAGGAGACCGCCGACCGCATCAGCGAGAGCCTCGCCTTCATGCGCGCCTGCGGCGTGCATCCGGAGAGCGTCTCGGAGATGCGGACGACCGACTTCTACACCAGCCACGAGGCGCTGCTCTTGGGCTACGAGCAGGCGCTGACCCGCGTCGATTCGACCACCGGCGACTGGTACGGCACTTCCGGCCACATGATCTGGATCGGCGACCGCACCCGCCAGCCCGGCCATGCCCATATCGAGTACTGCCGCGGCATCAAGAACCCGATCGGCCTGAAATGCGGCCCGTCGCTCGATCCGGAAGAGCTGATCCGGCTGATCGACACGCTTAACCCGGACAACGAGCCGGGCCGGCTGACGCTGATCACCCGCTACGGGGCCGACAAGGTGGGCGACCACCTGCCGGCGCTGATCCGGGCGGTGCAGCGGGAAGGGCGGTCGGTGGTCTGGTCCTGCGACCCGATGCACGGCAACACCATCACCCTCAACACCTACAAGACGCGGCCGTTCGACCGCATCCTGAAGGAAGTCGGCGCCTTCTTCGACGTGCACGCCGCCGAGGGCACCCATCCGGGCGGCATCCACATCGAGATGACCGGTCGCGACGTCACCGAATGCACCGGCGGCGCCATCGCCATCTCCGGCGATCAACTGGCCGACCGCTATCACAGCCATTGCGATCCGCGCCTCAACGCCGATCAGGCGCTGGAGCTGGCCTTCCTGATCGCCGAGCGCATCCGCAAGACCCGCGACGGCCGCGAGCCGATGGAATGGGCGATCGCCGGCGAGTGAAGAATTGGCCGCAGGCTATTGTTTGAAAATGGGAAAGGCGCTTCGTGATGGGGCGCCTTTTCGCATTCGGCTGGAAACGGAGTGCCGGTCGTAATGGCCACTGTCGAACTGTCCGCCCTGCCGCCGACGGCCGAAGAATTCGTGACGCTGCGCGCCGCCTGCGGCTGGGGCGCGGTCGACCCGGCGATCGCCGAACGCGCGCTCACCGCCGGCCTGATCGGCGTGGTGGCGCGCGACGGCGACCGTCTCGCCGGCTTCGGCCGCGTCGTCGGCGACGGCGTGCTCTACTTCTATATCCAGGACGTGATCGTCCATCCCGACTTCCGGGGCCGGGGCGTCGGCCGGCTGATCGTCGAGGCGCTGCTCGCCGAGGTGCTGAGGCAGGCGCCGGTCGGCGCCACCATCGGCCTGATGGCGGCCGCCGGCAAGGAAGGCTTCTACCAGAAGTTCGGCTTCGTCCGCCGGCCGAACGAACGGCTTGGCGCCGGCATGACGCGCTTCGTACTGGCGGAAGAGTGAGCGGCCGTCAGCGGCCGTTCTCTTCCTTCAGCGTCTCTTTCTGGGTGATCAAGCGCGCCGAATGCTGACCGGAGACGAAGATCCACAGCCAGCTCCAGGCCACGGCGAAGCGGCTGCGCGTGCCGATCAGGAAGTAGATGTGGGCGATGCCCCACACCCACCAGGCGATGGCGCCCTTCAGCTTGATCCAGCCGAAGTCGACCACGGCGGCGCTGCGGCCGATGGTGGCGAGGTTGCCCTGGTGGCGGTAGATGAAGGCGCCCGGCGCCGGCTGGCCGGCGAGGCGGCGGCGGATGGTCTTCGCCACATGCGCGCCCTGCTGCTTGGCGGCCGGCGCCACGCCCGGCACCGGCTTGCCCTCCGCCGTCGTCACCGAGGCAGTGTCGCCGATAACGAACACATCCGACGCGCCGGGGACGCTGAGATCCTTTTCGACTAGCACGCGGCCAGCGCGGTCGGCCGGCGCGCCCAGCCACTCGGCGGCGCGCGAAGCCTGCACGCCGGCCGCCCACAGCACGGTCATGGCCGGCACGAACTCCTCGCCGATGCGCACGCCGTCGGCCGAGATGTCGGTGACCGGCAGGCCGGTGCGCACCGTGACGCCCAACTTGTCGAGCGCCTCTGCGCCGTAGTGCGACAGGTCGGGCGTGAAGGCCGGCAGGATGCGCGGCCCCGCCTCGATCAGCAGGATGCGGGCGGTGCGGGTGTCGATGGCCCGGAATTCCTTGACCAGCGTGCGATGGGCCAGCTCGGAGATGATGCCGGCCAGCTCGACGCCGGTCGGGCCGCCGCCGATGATGGCGAAGGTGAGCAGCGACTGCCGCCTGTCCGGATCGGCTTCCATCTCGGCCCTCTCGAAGGCGAGCAGCACGCGGCGGCGGATAGTGGTGGCATCCTCCAGCGTCTTCAGGCCGGGCGCAAAGGCTTCCCACTCGTCATGGCCGAAATAGGCGTGGCGGGCGCCGGTGGCCAGCACCAGCGTGTCATAGGGAATTGTGCCGCCGTCGCGGAGATGGACCGTCTTCGCCTCTCTGTCGACGCCGACGACGTGGCCGAGCAGCGTCTTCACCTCCGGCCGGTCGCGGAACAGGCGGCGGATCGGCCAGGCGATTTCCGAGGTGGCGAGCACCGTCGTCGCCACCTGATAGAGCAGCGGCTGGAACAGATGGTGGTTGCGGCGGTCGATCAGCGTGATGTCGACCGGCGCGCCCTTGAGGTCGAGCACGAGCTGGAGACCGGCAAATCCGCCTCCGACGACGACGACGCGATGACTGGTCATGAAATCCCCCATTCCCCCGACGATGCCGTCCGGCAGCCGCCGAGGGACGCAAGCCTTCGCCAACGGTCCCGCGAGGTCAAGAAACATCGCCTTCAAACCATTGCAAGTTCGGCTGAAAACCCCTCCGGACGGCCGAAAGGGAGCGCCTTTGGGGGCTCCGGCCGGGCCGGCCGAGACCAAAGTCGCAGCCTCGACTTCGCGGCGAACGGGCCGGCCGGCGGCCGGCCGGGCTTCTTGCCATGCCCGCCGAGGCCGGCTCTGGGACGCTCTCTCGTTTCCACCCCTTCCAAAGCCGCTTTGAAAAGCGTTTCCTGACGCACAGGCGGATGTCGATTCGAGCCGACGTCAAACGGTTCACCTAAACCAATTACAATCTTGACATCCGTGCCAGTTCGCATCTTTGCAGCGTCACATTGACGGGCTATAGAACGCGCGGGTTATCAGGACTTCGCCGTCCATCCAACTGGGAGTGCATCGCACAATGACAGCCATCATCGATATCGTCGGTCGCCAGATTTTCGACAGCCGCGGCAACCCCACCGTCGAAGTCGACGTCACCCTGGAAGACGGCTCGTTCGGTCGCGCCGCGGTTCCGTCGGGCGCCTCCACCGGCGCCCATGAGGCGGTCGAGCTGCGCGATGGCGGCTCCCGCTATCTCGGCAAGGGCGTCACCAAGGCCGTCGCCGCCGTCAACGACGAGATCTACAAGGCGGTCGCCGGCATGGATGCCGAGGATCTCCTGGCCATCGACAAGGCGATGATCGAGCTTGACGGCACGCCGAACAAGGCCCGCCTCGGCGCCAACGCCATCCTCGGCGTGTCGCTCGCCGTCGCCAAGGCCGCCGCTCAGGCCGCCGGCCTGCCGCTCTACCGCTACGTCGGCGGCCCGAACGCCCACATCCTGCCGGTGCCGATGATGAACATCGTCAACGGCGGCGTGCATGCCGACAACCCGATCGACTTCCAGGAGTTCATGATCCTGCCGGTCGGCGCCGAGTCGATCGCCGACGCCGTGCGCATCGGCACCGAGGTGTTCCACACCCTGAAGTCGGGCCTGAAGAAGGCCGGCCACAACACCAACGTCGGTGACGAAGGCGGCTTCGCTCCCAACCTCGGCTCGGCCGTCGAGGCCCTCGACTTCATCGTCGCCTCGATCGAGAAGGCCGGTTACACCGCCGGCAAGGACGTCTACCTCGGCCTCGACTGCGCCTCCACCGAGTTCTTCAAGGACGGCAAGTACCACTACGAAGGCGAAGGCAAGGTCCGCTCGATCGAAGAGCAGGTCGAATACCTCGCCAAGCTGGCCGCCGACTATCCGATCATCACCATCGAAGACGGCATGTCGGAAGACGACTGGGCCGGCTGGAAGCAGCTGACCGACAAGATCGGCAGCAAGGTGCAGCTGGTCGGCGACGACCTGTTCGTCACCAACACCAAGCGCCTCGTCCAGGGCATCAAGGCCGGTACGGCCAACTCGATCCTGGTCAAGGTCAACCAGATCGGCTCGCTCTCCGAGACGCTCGACGCCGTCGAGACCGCCCACAAGGCCGGTTACACCGCCGTCATGAGCCACCGCTCGGGCGAGACGGAAGACTCGACGATCGCCGACCTCGCCGTTGCCACCAACTGCGGCCAGATCAAGACCGGCTCGCTGGCCCGTTCGGACAGAATCGCCAAGTACAACCAGCTCATCCGCATCGAGGAAGAGCTGGGCGATCAGGCCAAGTACGCCGGCATCAGCGTCGTCAAGGGCGCCTGAGGCTTTACGGCTTCCGCCAGAAAATGAGGAAAGGCCCGGCCCGCGCCGGGCCTTTTCTTTGGTCGCTGCTGACAGGAAGCTGTCCGCCCCGATGCGAGTGTCGCCCCCGACCATCGCATGAAAGGACAGGGCATGACCGACAAGCGCATCGCCGTCATTCTGCTCGACGCGTTCGCCGACTGGGAAGTCGGCATGTTCGCGGCGGCGGCGTGCGCCTGGCTCGGCGGCCGCGTCGATCACCATACGCCCGGCGGACGCGTCGTCCGCTCCATGGGCGGACTGACCGTCACGCCGGATGCCCCGCTGGAAACGCTGGCGGTTGCGGATTACGACGCGCTCTGCGTGATCGGCTCGTCTGGCTGGGAAGCGCCCGGCGCGCCGGATATCGGGGCCGTCGTCCGCAAGATGCTGGCGGCCGGGCGTCCGGTCGGCGCGATCTGCGGCGGCACGCTGGCGGTCGGACGGGCCGGCGTGCTGAACCGCCGCCGCCACACCAGCAACGCCGCCGGCTATCTTCGCGATCATCTGCCCGATTACGACGGCTCGTTCTACGTCGACACGCCGCGCGCCGTGGTCGACGACGGGCTGGTGACCGCGCCGGGCTCGGCACCGGGAAGCTTTGCTATCGGCCTCCTCGGCTTGATCTGGCCCGGTCATCCGCTGGTCGGCGAACTGGCGACGATGCTTGCCGCCGAGCATCGCCCTGCCTGAGCCATCCACCGCCGCGTCGGTCCCCGGCTTTGCGCCGCCGCCTCGCTTGCTCTATTGAGAAGCGATGACCATCGTCGCCGAATCTGATCCCCGTTCCGAGTCGGTCGAACGGCGTGCCGTGCTCGGCGTCACCCGCTCGGCCACCGCGCGTCCATGGCGCGACCGGCTCGATGCACGCGGCGGCGCGCTGGCCCGCCAGATCGCCCAGGAAGTCGGGTTGCCGGACGTGGTGTCGCGCCTTCTGGCCGCCCGCGACGTCGCCGCCGACGCCGCCGAAGCCTACCTCAACCCGCAGCTCAAGACGCTGCTGCCCGACCCGTCGCTGTTCACCGACATGGATGCCGCCGCCGCCCGCCTTGCCGACGCCGTCGAGCGCGGCGAACGGGTCGCGGTGTTCGGCGACTACGACGTCGACGGCGCCACCTCCGTCGCGCTCCTGGTCCGCTACCTGCGGGGGCAGGGGCTGGAGCCGGCCGTCTACATCCCCGACCGCCTCGTCGACGGCTATGGCCCCAATCCGCGTGCCGTTGGCGATCTGGCGGCCGGTGGCGCCACGCTGCTGGTCACGCTCGACTGCGGCACGTCCAGCTTCGAGGCCTTCGACGAGGCGAAGCGGCGCCGCCTTGACGTGGTGGCACTCGACCACCATCAGGCCGGCGTCGAGCTGCCGCCGACGCTCGCCCTCGTCAACCCCAACCGGCAGGACGACCTGTCCGGCCATGGTCATCTCGCCGCCGTTGGCGTCACTTTCGTGGCGCTAGTCGCCATCAATCGAGAGCTGCGGCGGCGTGGCTGGTTCGAGCGGCGCGGCACGCCGCCGCCCGATCTCCTGACGCTGCTCGATCTGGTGGCGCTCGGCACGGTCTGCGACGTGGTACCGCTGAAGGGCCTCAACCGCGCCTTCGTGGTGAAGGGGCTCGCCGTGCTCCGGGCGCGCGGCAACCGCGGCCTCGCGGCGCTTGCCGACGTCGTCAGGCTGTCCGGCCCGCCGACGCCCTACAGTCTCGCCTTCATGCTGGGGCCGCGCATCAATGCCGGCGGCCGCATCGGCGACAGCGGCCTCGGCGCCCGCCTGCTGACCTCCGACGACGCCGTCGATGCCGGCCGCATCGCCGCCGAGTTGGACCGGCTCAACCGCGAGCGGCAGGCGCTGGAAGCCGAGGCGGTCGACGCCGCCGAGCTGATGGTGGCCGCCCGCCTCGGTGGCGAGGCGCCGCCGGTGATCGTCGAGGCGTCGGAAGACTGGCACCCCGGCATCGTCGGACTGGTGGCCGCCCGCCTCAAGGAACGCTATCGCTGCCCGACCTTCGCCATCGCCCTCGACCGTGATGGCGGCGCGGTTGGCTCCGGCCGGTCGATCGCCGGCGTCGATCTCGGCGCCGTGGTACGCCTTGCCCGCGAGCGCAGCCTGATCGCCAAGGGCGGCGGTCATGCCATGGCGGCGGGCGTGTCGCTGCCGGCGGCCGGCGTCGACGCCTTCCGCGCCTTCGTCGCCGCCGCCGTCGCCGATGGCGTCGCCTTGGCCCGCGCCGCCGAGGCGCTGGAGATCGACGCGGCGCTGACCGCCGATGGCGCCACGCCCGACCTCGTCGAGGCGATCGGCCGGGTCGGCCCGTTCGGCTCGGCCCAGCCGGAGCCGCTGTTCGTCTTCCCGTCGCACCGGTTGCTCTATCTCGACGCCGTCGGCCGCAATCACCTGCGCCTGACGCTCTGCTCGTCGGCCGGCACCAAGCTGAAAGCCATGGCCTTCCGCGCCGCCGGCCAGCCGCTCGGCGATTTTCTGGCCGCCAACCGGGGCGCGCCGCTGCATGTCGCCGGCCACGTCGATCTCGACTGGTGGCAGGGCGCGCCGCGCGTGCAGATCCGCGTCGTCGATGCCGCCGACCCGGCCAAGGCCCGCTTCTGACTGACTCTCGCGACCGGCGGACACGGCCTTTGGCCGGGTTGCCGCCGGCTCGTCATACGGGTATTCCTCGAGAAGGCGTTTTTATTCGTTTGCTTTGATCGATGTCATTGCCCGGCCACTGCCGGTTTTCGGAGGGGGTCTCCATGCTGTCCGTTCGGCGTTTCGCGCGGCTCGCCGCGTTCGTATGTCTTACGTCGGCGGGGCTGGCCCTCGCGCTGCCGGTGGCAGCGGCCGAACGTCGGGCGGTGATCACCGAGGGCGCCGACTATTTCGGCGAGGACATCGAGACGCTGAAGGGCGTCGATCTCGGCGACTGCGAAGCGGCCTGCGTCGCCGACCAGCGCTGCCTCGCCTTCACCTACAACACCAAGGCCCGCTGGTGCTTCAAGAAGAGCACCGTCGGCGACCTCCGCGTCTTCGCCGGCGCCGTGGCCGGCAAGATCGTCGCCTCGGAGGCGGTCGATCCCTCCGTCGCCGACAGCCGTCGCGAGGAACTGGGCTTCATCGGCCAGAGCTTCTTCGACGAGGCGCGCAAGCTCGAAGGCGCCATCGCCGAGGAGCCGGCCGAGGGCAATCTCAACCGCCTCGTCGCCGACAGCGACAAGGCGATCGACGCCGGCGACAACCTGAAGGCCGCCGAGGACCTGCGCAAGGCCATCCGCCTCGATCCCGACCGCAACGATCTCTGGTGGCGCTATTCCGATCAGGCGATCCTGGTGCCGGACGACAACGAGAAGCACGACACCTTCGTGCAGGAATCGACCGCCGCCGCCGTCAACGCCTATCTGCGTGCCACCGACGTCGACGAGCAGGTGGCCGCTCTCAACTCGCTCGCCAACTCCTTCGTGACGCGCGAGGACTGGAGCCTCGGCATCAAGACGTTGCGCCGCCGGCTGGCGCTTCAGGACGACCCCGACTGGCGCTCCGCCTACGACGACTGGATCGCCCAGCACGGTTTCCGCATCACCGACAATTCGGTCGATACGCAATCGTCGACGCCGCGCATCTGCGTCGCCTTCTCCGACCCGATCGCCCGGAACGATCCATCGATCACCGGCTACGTGTCGGTGGAGGGCGGCGACCAACTGGAGATCGAGGCCGAGGACAACCAGATCTGCGCCGTCGGCGTCGAATACGGCAAGCGCTACCACGTCACCGTCCGCAAGGGCCTGCCGGCGCGGGACGGCGAGGAAAGCCTGAACAAGACCGTCGAACTCGACCTCTACGTCCGCGATCGCGACCCGTCGGTGCGCTTCGTCGGCAAGGCCTACGTGCTGCCGAAGACGCCGAACGCCACCATCCCCGTCGTGTCGGTCAACATCGACACGCTCGACGCCCGCGTGCTGAAGATCGGCGACCGCAATCTCGTCAACGCCATCGGCGAGGACCGCTTCCTGAGCCAGCTCGACAAGTGGAGCGCCGATGCCGTCACCGACCGCGAGGGGCGCGAGGTGTGGTCGGGCACCATCGCCGTCAAGCGCGACGTCAACCGCGAGGTGACCACCGCCGTGCCGGTGGCCGAACTGGTCAAGACGCTGGAGCCGGGCGTCTACGCCTTGGTGGTCCGCGACGTCAACAAGAAGGAAGAATGGAGCGCCGACGCCACCCAGTGGTTCATCGTCTCCGATCTCGGCCTCGCCACCATGACCGGCAACGACGGCCTCAACGTGGTGATCCACGCGCTGAGCAATGCCCAGGCGGTGGCCGGCGTCGATCTGAAGCTGATCGCCGCCGACAACGAGGTGCTCGGCTCGGCGACCACCGATGCCGCGGGCTACGCCCGCTTCGACGCCGGCCTCGTCAAGGGCACCGGCGGCGCGGCGGCGCAACTGTTGCTAGCCACCAAGGACGGCGATTTTGCCTTCCTCAACCTCCAGAAGGCCCCCTTCGACCTCACCGACCGCGGCGTCGAGGGGCGCGATCCGCCCAAGCCGGTCGACGTGTTCATGACCACCGAGCGCGGCGTCTACCGCCCCGGCGAGACGGTCAACCTCACCGTGCTCGCCCGCGATCCCAAGGTCGCGGCACTGCCCGACCTGCCGCTGACCCTGGTGGTGCGCCGGCCCGACGGCAACGAGTTCATCCGCCGTCTTGCCGCCGACCAGGGCGCCGGCGGCCGGGCGCTATCCTTCGAACTGCCCGGCGAGGCGCCGCGCGGCACCTGGCGCGCCACCGCCTATACCGACCCCAAGGCCGATCCGTTGCAGGAGGCGACCTTCAAGGTCGAGGACTTCCAGCCCGAGCGGATCGACTTCACGGTGAAGACCGAGGCAACACTGCTGCACGCCGGCGAGAGCGCCGAGGCGACGCTCACCGCCGAGTGGCTCTACGGCGCCCCGGCCGCCGGCCTTGCCATCGAGGGCGAGGTCTACGTGACGCCGGCCGCCAGCATTCCCTCGGCGCCGGGCTATCGCTTCGGCCTTGCCGACGACGATTTCACCTCGGCCGTCGAGGACGTCCAGTCCGACGGCACCGACGAGGTCGGCGACGCCACGGTGACGCTGGTGACGCCGGAGGTCTCCGACACCACCCGGCCGCTTGAGGCCGCCGTGCATATCCGCGTGCTCGATACCAACGGCCGGCCGGTCGAGCGTCGCATGACGCTGCCGGTCTCCACCGGCCACCAGCGCATCGGCGTCAAGCCGCTGTTCCAGGACGCGGTGGAGGAGGGCGGCAACGCCGCCTTCGACGTCGCCGTGCTCGACGCCGACTATGCCAACGTCGCCGCCAAGGATCTGAGCTGGACGCTGTCGCGCGTCAATACCAACTACCAGTGGTATCAGAGCGACGGCTCCTGGGACTATCACGCCGTCAAGTCGACGACCCGCATCGCCGACGGCAGGCTCGACGTCGAGCCCGGCCAGCCGGCCCGTATCGAGGCGCGCGTCGACTGGGGCGAGTACGAACTGACGGTGAAGAGCGGCGACGGCGACGTCATCCCGGTATCCACCACCTTCGAGGCCGGCTGGTACGTGCCGACCACCGCCGAGGAGACGCCCGACCTCCTGAAGATCACCCTCGACAAGCCGCGCTACAAGATCGGCGACACGCTGAAGGCCCACATCGAGCCGCGCTTTGCCGGCGTCGCCGTGGTGTCGGTGGTCGACGACCGGCTGATCGCCATGAAGACGGTGGAGGTGCCAGCCTTCGGCTCCACCATCGAGCTGCCGGTCACCGCCGACTGGGGTCCCGGCGCCTACGTGACGGCGTCGCTGCTCAGGCCGCTCGATCTGGCCGAGAAGCGCATGCCGTCGCGCGCCCTCGGTCTCGCCTGGGCCGGCGTCGATCCCGGCGAGCGGCTGCTCGGCGTCACTGTTGATGCGCCGATGGACATGAGGCCGCAGACCGATCTGGCGGTCGCCGTCAAGGTCGACGGCGTCAAGGCCGGCGAGGACGCCTATGTCACCATCGCCGCCGTCGACGTCGGCATCCTCAACCTCACCGAATTCAAGGCGCCGGCGCCGGAGGACTGGTATTTCGCCCAGCGCCGGCTCGGCATGGAGTTCCGCGACCTCTACGGCCAGCTGATCGACACCACGCTCGGAGCGCTCGGCGAGGTGCGCACCGGCGGCGACGGCGGCGGCATCTCCAAGCTGATGGGGCCGCCGCCCACCGAACGGCTGGTCGCCTTCTTCCAGGGGGTGACCAAGGTCGATGCCGACGGCGTCGCCCGCGCATCCTTCCCGATGCCCGACTTCAACGGCACGGTGAAGGTGATGGCGGTCGCCTGGTCGAAAACCGGCGTCGGCCACGCCGCCCGCGACGTGCTGGTGCGCGATCCCGTGGTGATTCAGGCATCGCTGCCGAACTTCCTGGCGCCCGGCGACCGCTCGCGTCTCGCCCTCGACTTCACCCATGTCGAGGGTCCCTCCGGCGACTTCACCCTGTCGGTGACGGCGGCCGGCGACTTCGTCGGCCTCGACGACAAGCTGGCGCACGCCACCGTGTCGCTGGCCGACAAGGGCAAGGCCCGCGTGCTGATCCCGATCACTGGCCGGGCGGTCGGCGACGAGACGATCACCGCCGAACTGAAGGCGCCGGACGGCAACGTGCTTACCAAGACGCTGACGCTCGGCGTGCGCGACAACGAGCCGGCCGTCACCCGCGTCAGCGACTTCTCGCTGAAGCCTGGGAGCGGCGACCTGAAGCTGACCCCGGACGTGTTCGCCGGCCTGAAGCCGGAGACCGGCGTGGCGACGCTGACCGTCGGCACGGTGGCCGGCATCGATCTGCCGGGCCTCGTCCACGCGCTCGACAAGTACCCCTACGGCTGCTCGGAGCAACTGACCAGCCGAGCGCTGCCGCTCGTCTATCTCGACGACGTCATCCTGGCCGCCGGCCTCGACGGCGAGGAGCCGGTGCGCGAGCGGGTGCAGAAGGCGATCGAGGCGCTGCTGGTCAACCAGGGCTCGGATGGCTCGTTCGGCCTGTGGGGGCCGGGGTCGGAAGATCTCTGGCTCAGCGCCTATGTCACCGACTTCCTGACGCGCGCCAAGGAGAAGGGCTACGAGGTGCCGCCGGTCGCTCAGGACATGGCGGTGACCAACCTCAAGAACCGCATCGCCTATGCCGCCGACTTCGACAACGGCGGCGAGGACGTCGCCTACGCCCTCTACGTGCTGGCCCGCAACGGCCGGGCGTCGATCGGCGACCTGCGTTTCTACACAGAGACCAAGATCGACGCCTTCGCGACGCCGCTCGCCCGCGCCCAGCTCGGGGCGGCGCTTGCCCTCTATGGCGACAGCCAGAAGGCGGCCGGCGCCTTCCGCTCGGCGCTCGACCTCCTGGAGGCGGCGGGCGACAAGGCGCGGCCGTGGCGCGCCGACTACGGCTCCGACCTGCGCGACGGCGCCGCCATCCTGGCGCTGGCGGCGGAATCGAAGCTGACCGCCTTCGACTACCAGGGCCTCAGTCGCGAGGTCGGCAAGCTCTACAAGGCCAGCGCCTACACCTCGACGCAGGAGAAGGCGTGGATGTTGCTCGCCGCCCACGCCGTGCTGAAGGACGGCCTGAAGCCGGTGCTGGACGTCGGCGGCACGCGGCATGACGGCGTGTTCACGGCGAAATACTTGGCCGGCGACCTCGCCGCCGGACTTGCGGTGAAGAACGTCGGCAAGGCGGTCGTCGACGCGCGGCTGACGGTGACCGGCATTCCCGAGACGCCGGAACCGGCCGGCGGCAACGGCTATGCCCTGACGCGCGCCTACTACGACCTCGACGGCAACGAGGTCGATCCGTCGGCGGTGAAGCTCGGCGACCGGCTGGTGGTGGTGCTTTCGGTCACCACGACGCAGTCCGGCTGGGCGCGCCTGCTGCTCAACGATCCGTTGCCGGCCGGCTTTGCCATCGACAATCCGTCGCTGATCCGGGCCGGCGACGTGGCGGCGCTCGACTGGCTGGCGCCGCTCGACAACGCCGCCCACACCGAATACCAGACCGACCGCTTCACCGTGGCCTTCGACCTGAAGGACACCACGGAGTTCCAGTTCGCCTACATGGCCCGCGCCATCGCGCCCGGCAGCTTCAACCAGCCGGCCGCCACGCTCGAGGACATGTACCGGCCGGAACGGCAGGCCCGCACCGACGCCGGCCACGTCGAGGTGATCGGCCCGCTGCAATGATCGGGGGAGGGAGGGGCGGCGCGGCGGCCGCCCCTTCTGCCCGACAGCGACCCGTCCTGTTCGAGATCCTCCGCCTTCGCGGAGGATGACAGAAGAATAATAAATACAATGTCATGGTCCGCGTGAGAAGGACCATCTCATGCCGAAAAGGCACCCCCTTACAACGCCAGTGTCAGGATCTCCGCCGCCGCCTCGGGCGTCACGTCGCGGTGCTCGCCGAGCGGCACCGGCCAGTGCTGGCGCAGCTTCTCGGCGACGGCCGGTATGGCGGAGGCATCGAGGCCGTAGTCGGCAAGCCGCGTCCTGACGCCCATCGCCTCGAAGAAGGCGCGCGTCCGCTCGATGGCGGCGTCGATGCGCGCCTCCTCGTCGCCCGTCGTGATGCCGAACACCCGTTCGGCATATTGCAGCAGCTTCTCGCGCTTCTGCGCCCGCTTCACCGTCAGCAGCGACGGCAGTACGACGGCCAGCGTCGCCGCGTGATCGAGGCCGTAGAGGCCGGTCAGTTCGTGGCCGATGCGGTGGGTCGCCCAATCGCCCGGCACGCCGCAGGCGATCAGGTCGTTGAGCGCCATGGTCGCCGCCCACATCAGGTTGGCGCGCGCCTGATAGTTGGTCGGCTCGGCGAGAGCGACCGGCCCGTCCTCCAGGATGGTCAGCAGCAGGCCCTCGGCGAAGCGGTCCTGTACCTTGGCGCCGACCGGATAGGTGAGATACTGCTCCAGGACGTGCATGAAGCTGTCGACGACGCCGTTGGCCGTCTGGCGCGGCGGCAGCGAGAAGGTGGTCTCCGGATCGAGCACCGAAAAGCGCGGCAGCACGTGCACCGAGTTCATCGGCAGCTTGTCCTGCGTCGAGGCGCGGGTGATGACGGCGTTGCGGTTCATCTCCGAGCCGGTGGCCGGCAGGGTGATGACACAGCCGAGCGGCAGCGCGGCCTTCACGTTGCGGCCGCGCTCGACCAGGATATCCCAGGGATCGCCGTCAAAAAGGGCGGCGGCGGCCACGAACTTGGTGCCGTCGGCCACCGAGCCACCGCCGACCGACAGCAGGAAGTTGACCTTCTCGGCGCGCGCCAGCTTCGCGGCGTTCAGCAGCGTCTCGAAATGCGGATTGGCCTCGATGCCGCCGAACTCGAACACGGCCCGGCCGGCGAGAGCCGTCCGCACCTGATCCATGACGCCGTTCCCGAGCACCGAGCCGCCGCCATAGAGGACGAGGACGCGGGCATCGGCCGGCACCTCGTCGGAGACGCGGGCGATCTGACCCTTGCCGAAGTGGATGCGGGTGGGGTTCCAGTAGGTGAAGCTTTGCATGGCATCCTCGCGGGTGTGAAGGCCAAGTCTATCGCGGCGTGGACCGGCCGACAAATCGGCTTTGGCGATGGCTTTGGTCTCCGGCGCCGATCAGCTTCCGGCGCGCGGCTGGCCTGCCGACGAACGCTTTCCGGAGATCGATCGAAGCTGCTAGGCTCTCGTCAAAACCGAGGGGAATTTCCGATGGACTACACCAAGCTCGGCCGCACCGGCCTCGACGTCTCGCGCATCTGCCTCGGCTGCATGACCTACGGCGTGCCCGAACGCGGCGCTCACCCCTGGACGCTACCGGAGGAGGCGACGCGGCCGCTGATCCGCCAGGCCATCGAGGCGGGCATCAATTTCTTCGACACCGCCAACAGCTACTCCGACGGGACTTCGGAGGAAATCGTCGGCCGGGCGCTCCGGGATTTTGCCCGCCGCGACGAGATCGTGCTGGCCACCAAGGTCTATTTCCCGCTAGCCTTCAACGAGGAGCGGAAGGTGCCGAACGCCTCCGGCCTGTCCCGCAAGGCGATCTTTCAGGGCATCGACGCCAGCCTCCGGCGGCTCGGCACCGATTACGTCGACCTCTACCAGATCCACCGCTGGGATCATGCGACGCCGATCGAGGAGACCATGGAGGCGCTGCATGATGTGGTGAAGGCCGGCAAGGCCCGCTACATCGGGGCGTCCTCGATGTTCGCCTGGCAGTTCGCCAAGGCGCTGCACGTCGCCGATCGGCACGGCTGGACGTGCTTCGTCACCATGCAGAACCATCTGAACCTTCTCTACCGCGAGGAGGAGCGGGAGATGCTGCCGCTCTGCCGCGACGAGGGCATCGGCGTCATCCCCTGGAGCCCGCTGGCGCGCGGCCGCCTGACGCGCGACTGGGACAGCGGCTCGCGCCGCCAGGACCTCGACGCCTACGGCAAGACGCTCTATCTCGGCACCGAGGAGGCCGACCGGCAGGTGGTAGAGACGGTGGCGAGGATCGCCGCGGCGCGTGGCCTGCCGCGGGCGCAAGTGGCGCTCGCCTGGGTGCTTCAGAAGGCGGAGGTCTCGGCGCCAATCGTCGGCGCGTCGAAACCCGGCCATATCGACGACGCCGTGGCGGCGCTCGACGTTCGCCTGACCGCCGAGGAGATCGCCGCCCTCGAGGCGCCTTACGTGCCGCACGCCGTGGCCGGTTTCAGCTGAGGGATCAGAACTCAGAGTAACGCCACCGTCGCGTCGCCGGTCATGCCGGCCGCCTCGGCGATCAGGGCGATCGATTTCAGCCGCGTCCGGTGGTCGTAGACGTCGGAAACCAGCATGATCTCATCGGCGCCGGTCTCGCCGGCGAGGTCGGCGAGGCCGCGCCGCACCGTCTCCGCCGAGCCGACGATGGAGCGGGCCAGCATGCGGCTCACCCAGTCCCGTTCCTCGGCCGTCCAGAAGGCGTCGATGTCGTCGATCGGCGGCTGCGACAGGCCGCGGGCGCCGCGCCGGATGCCGGTGAACGACATCTGCTGCGTCGTGTAGAGGCGCCGCGCCTCTTCGTCCGTGTCGGCGGCGATGACGTTGGCGCCGACCATGGCGTAGGGCCGGTCGAGCATGGCCGACGGCTTGAAGCGGCTGCGGTAGATGTCGAGGGCCGGTAGCAGCAGGTCGGGCGCGAAATGCGAGGCGAAGGCGTAGGGCAGGCCGAGTTCGGCCGCCAGCATGGCGCCGAAGTGGCTGGAGCCGAGGATCCACAGCGGCACGCGCGTGCCGGCTGCCGGCACCGCTTCGAGGCGCTGGCCTGCGGCCGCCGGCTCGAAATAGGCCATCAGCTCGATGACGTCCTCGGGGAAATGCTCGGCCGCCTCGGGCGGCCGGCGGATGGCGCGCAGCGTCAGCTGGTCGGTGCCGGGCGCCCGGCCGAGGCCGAGGTCGATGCGGTCGCCATAGAGGTGGGCCAACGTGCCGAACTGCTCGGCGATGATGTAGGGCGAATGGTTGGGCAGCATGATGCCGCCGGCGCCGACGCGGATGGTCGAGGTGCCCTCGGCGATATGGGCGATCACCACGGCGGTGGCGGCGCTGGCGATGCCGGCGATGTTGTGGTGCTCGGCGACCCAGATGCGCCGATAGCCGAGACGCTCAGCATGGATGGCGACGTCGCGGGCGTTGCGGAGAGCGCCGGCGGCGTCGGTCTGTTCGGTGACGCGGACGAGTTCCAGAATGGAGAGCGGCGGCATGGAGGTCTCCGTGAGGATAATCCTGCCATGGTGCCGCCGCTCGTCCGTGGCCGCAAGGGACGCAGCCGCCGCCGCCGATGACAATCGCGCGAGCGAGCCTCGGCGGCGGACGGCGTCGACCGGTTATTCGGCCGGCGCGGCGTCGATGGCCAGCTTGCTGCGGCGGGCGCCGTACAGGAAGTAGACCGCTACGCCGAGGACGCTCCACAGCACGAAGCGCACCCAGGTGGCACCCGGCAGGCTGAACATGATGATCAGGCTGCAGATGATGGCGAGCGGCGCCACCACCCAGGCCGCCGGGCAGCGGAACGGCCGCTCGAGGTTCGGATGCGTCTTGCGCAGGATCAGCACGCAGGCGCTGGTGATGATGAAGGCGAACAGCGTGCCGATGTTGCACATCTCGGCCACCAGACCGATCGGCGTGAAGCCGGAGATCAGCGCGATCACCGTGCCGACCAGGATGGTGGCGATGTACGGCGTGCCATACTTCGGGTGCACCTTGCAGATGCTCTCGGGGATCAGGCCATCGCGGGCCATGGCGAAGAAGGCGCGCGTCTGGGCGTAGATCAGCACCAGGCAGACCGTGGTCAGGCCGGCGATGGCGCCGACGCCGACGATGGCCGAACCGAAGTTGTAGCCGATCTTGCGCAGCACGTAGGTCACCGGCTCGGCATTGTTCAGCTCGGTGTAGGGCGCCACGCCGGTCAGCACCGCCGACACTGCCATGTAGAGCACGGTGCAGGCGACCAGCGAGCTGATGATGCCGATCGGCATGTTGCGCTGCGGGTTGACGGTCTCCTCGGCCGCCGTGGCCAGCGAGTCGAAGCCGATGTAGGCGAGGAAGATGATCGCCGCGCCGGCCGTGATGCCCTGCATGCCGAACGGCAGGAAGGGAACCCAGTTCGTCGGATTGACGGCCGGCGTCGCCAGCAGCAGGAACAGGAAGATGGCGCCGAGCTTGATGAAGACCAGGATCCGCGACAGACGGATGCTCTCCTTGACGCCGAGCACCAGCAGGAAGGTCAGGAAGGCGATGATCAGCACGGCCGGCAGGTTGATGATGCCGCCGTCGTGCGGCACGGCGGTCAGCGCGTGCGGCAGTTCGATGCCGCCGGCCTTCAGGATGCCGGTGAAATAGGCCGACCAGCCGGCCGCCACGGCGGAGGCGCCCACTGTGTATTCGAGGATCAGGTTCCAGCCGACCAGCCAGGCCACGAACTCGCCGGCGGCGGCGTAGCTGTAGGCGTAGGAACTGCCGGCGGCGGGAAGCGCGGCGGCCAGCTCGGAATAGGCGAGGCAGATGAAGGCGCAGGCCACCGCCGAGAAGGCGAAGGACAGGATGATGGCCGGGCCCGCATAGGTGGCTGCGGCGACGCCGGTCATCACGAAGATGCCGGTGCCGATGATCACGCCGATGCCCATCATGAACAGGTCGAAGGCGCCGAGCGTGCGCGGCAGGGCCTTGCCGCTCGCCTGCGCCATCAAGTCGGCGATGCTTTTCTTTCGCTTGAGGTTCAATCCAGCCCCCAGTGAATGCTGTTTATTGCTGTCCGCCGGCCTGATGCCGGGGAAAGTGGGTCTATGCCCGGGAGCCATCGCTATTATCTTTACCGGACAGTCAAGAAACTTCGGAGAAATAACTAGAAGGCCTTCAGGCCGTCGGATTTCGCAAGATTTCTCGAAAAGTGCTCCAAAAGTCGCATTCTGTCCCGCCGGCTTTTCGCCGCATAGCCGGCGTCGGCGCCAGTGCGCATCTTTTGGTCGTTGGCTGCCGCGTGCTTCGTAATTGAATATACCTATCGGCGCCCCAATATGGCAAGAAGTCCGGCGACACCCGTGTCCGCGGTCCGCGGCCGCGCCGGAAAAGGAGACGAGACCGATGCCGGTCCGCGAGGGAGCGTCTGATTCCGCTTCGTCGGCGCTTGGCCGCATGGCCGTCGATATCGCCGGCCTCGAACGGGTGGCGATCGGCGACATCACCCGCCGCCTCGGTCGCAACGGCTTCGATCTGGCGCTGATCGCCCTGGCGCTGCCGGCGATGATCCCCATTCCCGGTCCGTTCGGCATGGTAACGGGAACCTGCCTGGCGCTCGTTGCCTGCCAGATGCTGCTGGGCCGCCGCCGCCTCGCCCTGCCGCGCTTTCTCGCCGATCGCCACCTGGCGGCCGACGGCGTCAAGGCGGTGATCGCCCGTGCCCTGCCATGGCTGCGCCGGCTGGAGGCGTTCATGCGCGCCGGCCGCTGGCGCCCGCTGACCGGCCGGGCGGGCCGCCTGCTGATGGGCGTCCCGGTGCTGCTGCTTGCCGTGGTGCTGGCGCTGCCGATCCCCTTCGGCAACGTCGGGCCGGTGGTCAGCCTGCTGGTGATCGGCCTGTCGCTGATGACCCGTGACGGCCTCGCTCTCGTCGTCGGCCTGATGCTGACGCTGGCGACAATGCTCTGGACGGCGGCGCTAATCGTCGCCGGCACCCATATCGCCGCCTATCTCGGCGGCTTTTTGACCTGAGGCCGACGTGGACCGACGCGCTCTCATCCTCGCCAATCCGCACAGCCGCTCGGCCGGCGCCGGCGTCGACGCCGCCATCGAGGAACTGCGCGGCGGCGGCATCGACGTGCTGCGGCCGGACTGGCACGAGGGCGAGGACCTCGCCGAGACCATCCGCCGCCATGGCGACGCCGTCGACCGGGTGGTGGTGGCCGGCGGCGACGGCAGCCTCAACGCGGCGGCGACGGGGCTGATCGACACCGGCCTGCCGCTCGGCATCCTGCCGGGCGGTACCGCCAACGATCTCGCCCGTACGCTCGGTCTGCCGGCCGACATGGCCGGGGCGGCGCGGGTGATCGCCGCCGGCCGGACCAGGACGATCGACGTCGGCGAGGTCAACGGCAAGCCGTTCTTCAACGTCGCCAGCCTCGGCATGAGCGCCAGCCTCGCCGATCGGCTGAGCCGCGAGACCAAGCGCCGCTGGGGGCGGCTGGCCTACGCCTTGACCGCCACCGAGGTGCTGATCGGTGCCCGGCCGTTCAGCGCGGTGATCCGCGCCGACGACGGCGAGGAGATCGCCGTGCGGACCTTGCAGATCGCCGTCGGCAACGGCCGCCACTATGGCGGCGGCATGGTCGTCGCCGAAACGGCCGAGATCGATGACCGCCGCCTCGATCTCTATTCGCTGGAGTTCGAGGACGTCTGGAAACTGCCGCTGATGGCGCTGGCCTTCCGGGAGGGTCGGCACGGCCTGATGGACGAGGTGCGGACGCTGAGCGGAGAGGGCTTCGAGATCCGCACCCGCCGGCCGATGCCGGTCAACGCCGATGGCGAGATCGTCACCGCGACGCCGGCCGTCTTCCGCGTCCGGCCGGGCGCCGTGACGGTGTTCGTGCCTGAGGTCAGCTCTTCTTGAACCACGAGAACAGCGAGGCGACGCGCGGCTCCTCCTTGCCGGCGAGGCGCGGCACCACCACCATCTGCCTGACCTCGCCGCGCTTGAAGGCGGCCAGGAAGCGCGCGTAGTCGCGGAAGGAGACGCAGCCGTTGGACTCGCCGGGCTTGCGTAGCATGTAGGTGTGGGCAAGCAGGCCGTCGCGGCCGAACGGTTTCTTGCCGTCGGCCGGGGTGAGGCGGATCGCCTCGACGCCGTGGAACAGGCTCTCGCGCATGGTCAGCTTGTAGGTGCCGGGCGGGGTGGGGCCGCGCATCCTGACGTGGACATAGCGCACGTCGTCCATCATGGCGCCGAGACCGGAATGCGCCTCGAGCTTCTCGCCGTTCGGCATGTGTACGACGCCGGCCGAAATGTCGTAGATGGCGACGCCCGCCCGCATTGCCGGCGGTGCGACGGCGGCGACCTCGGCCCTCGGCTTGATCTCGACCACGGCGGCGGCCGGCTTGTCCTGCTTCTGCGGCGCGGCCGGCGCGTTGGCGGCCGGCGGCGGCGCCAAGGCGGCGACCTTCGGTGCTTCGGCGGCCGGCTCGACGGGCTTGGCCGGCAGGGCCGGGCGCGGCACCGGCAGGGGCGCTTCGGCAACGGCCACCGGCGGGCGCGGTCCGGCGTCCGGCGCGGCGAGGCCGTCGTGGCGGACGGCCAGCGCGAGGCGCGCCGCCGGCGCGGCGTTGGTCAGGAACCTCGCCTCGAACTGCTGCCGCCGGAACCCGGCGGCGGCTTCGGCAAGGCGCATGGCGACGGCGGCGGTCGCCTTGTTCTGGCGGGACAGCAGAATGGCATCGGCCGTGAGACTGCCGGCGGTCGCGTCGGCGATCGGCGGCAGCTTCTCGAACTTGTCGGGCTTTCTTGCCGGCGGCAGCGTCGCCGGCAGCGGCCGCACCGACAGGCCGGACTCGAAGATCGACTGGCGGGCAGTCGACAGGCTTTCGCTGACCGTGCCGACGGCGGTGAGGCTGAGCCCGATCCACAGGGCGGCGGCGGCGCTGACCGACAGAAAGGCCGCCGCGGCCGGCCACCCCGCAAGACGCAGCGGCAATCTCAGGGAGATCGGCTCGTACCCACTCGAAAACGCTGCCAACGTCGCCATGCTTCAGGAACCCACTCAGTACCACCGGCCCGTTGCCCGGCCACATGGGAGCATTCGTCGCCCGGACGTCATCGCCCGCACGCCACGCGAACACCCTCGCGCGGAAAAGCTCCGTTTCGAGATCAGGATCGCAAGCTATGGTAAGGAAAGTCTTTACGGCGAGGTCATGGCGAGCGCCGCCAACTGGCCGGCCAAAGCCTCGACTTGCGCCCAATCCGTATACTCTATGACGGTGGCGGCATCGGTGGGACCACCGGAGATATGCATGATCGCCTGGATCATCATCCGGTCGAACCAGCGGTAGGCGGGATAGTCGAGTTTGCCGGCGACGGCCGCCGATAGCGCCGGGCGGAGGCCGGCCCGCATCAGCCACTTGCGCAGGTAGATGTTGCCCTCGGCGGTCTGGCGGCCGGGCTTGCGGGCCGTCAGGTTGACCGACAGGACGGCGATGCGCTCCGCCGGCACCTCGGTCTGCAATTGCGCGAGGAAGCGCCGCGCCGCCGACAGGTGGTAGCCATAGCGGATAGCGGCGACGACGAGGATGACATCGGCCTCGGGATCGATGGCCGGCGACGCCCCGGCCATCAGGTCGATGAGGGTGACGCCGACGTCGCGCACGCCGAGATGCCCGGCGAGGCAATCGACGATCTTGCGGGTCTGGCCGTCGTGGCTCGCGAAGTAGATGGCAATTCTCGGCCGCCCCGACGTCATGGCAGACTTTCCGCTCGGCGTTTCGTAACGGTGCGACTCGCAGCCGACCGGCCGCACCCTAGACCAGAAATCGGCGGCGCTGGATCGGGGTTTGTCACAAATGGTTGTTTTACCGTAGCCTTTTCTTGGGCGCCGCCTTCAGCTTTTCAGCCGGTCGCGCAGGCGCCGTGCCACGTCGAGAAGCCCCAGTCTGTCCAGGGCGCGCTTCAGCTTCGGCTTGCCGTCGAGGAGGGCGAGCACGAGGCGGCCGCGCAGCGTCAGCGGCTGATGCAGCTCGCGGAGCCCGATGGTCTCGGCGCCGAACAGATCCTTGTAGGTTTCATCGCCGATCGTCAGGTCGAAGACGGTGAGGCCGAGCTTGGCGGACGCCTCGATGCAGCTCTCGACCATCAACAGGCCCGGCGCCCAGTTGGCGAACTGGATATTGTAGGCGAGCACCAGGATCAGGATGCGATCGCCCTCGACAAGGCCGAGGCAGCCGGCGGCCAGCTCGTCGTCGAGGCGCAGCCGCCCGACCTTGGCCAGCGAGCCTTCCTCGACCAGCCGGTGGTAGAAGACGCTCTGGATGGCCGCCTGCGCCGGATCGTTGACCTCCTGAAACCGTTGCCGGCGCCAGTCGAGCAGGCGGTCGAGGTCGGGAAGGGCGTCCGGACCGCTGACGAAGTCGAAGGTCAGCTTTCCCTTGTGCTCCAGCTTGCGGCGATTCTTGACCAGCCGGCGACCGGTGGAGGGATCGAACCGCCGTTCGCGAAGCGTGGCGAAATCGGCGTCGATCGGCAGCGCATGGGCCGAGCAGCACGACGGACGCATCCGGTGGGCAAGCTGCATCCGCACCGCATATTCGGGTAGCACGCGCTCGATCGAGATGAGATCGGCGGCCGGCAGCATCGCCACGAGTGCGCTCCAGAGGCGGTCCATGGTCTCCGGGTCTGGCGCGAAATCCGGGCTGACCAGCGCCGCGTGATAGTCGCTGATGCCGCCATCGGGCAGGGTGAGTACGGTGAGGCCGTAGCGCCGTTCGCGCACCAGTGGCAGCACGAACAGCGGCCGGTGGTCGCTGGCCCGGCGGATGACGCCGACGCAGCAGTCCATGCCGGACGGCTGCAACACGGCAAACCAGACGTCGAGCCATCGGGCCGACTGAAAGGGCGTCCGTTGCAGATCGCCGGCAGCCAGGAGGGCGGGAATGGCGGCGGCGTCGGAAAGGACAGTAATCTCGTATCCAGACAAGCTGCCCATCGCGTCCCGCTCCGCCGCCCCATGCGATCGGCGAGAGACTAGGTTATACAACTGACCAAAGGGTTTATAAAGGCGCCGGCCAGGGAGGCGCCGAACACCTTGGCGGCGAAGAGGAAGTTGCGGAGATGGCGGACCGGACATCGGGCGTGCCGACGCTGACGGCGGATATCCTGCTCAAGGCTTACGCCGTGGGCATGTTCCCGATGGCCGAGAGCGCCGACGACCCCAACCTGTTCTGGATCGAGCCGGAGTGGCGCGGCGTGATTCCGCTCGACGGCTTCCGCGTGCCGCGCCGGCTCGCCCGCACCGTGCGGCAGGACGGCTTCGAGGTGCGCGTCGATACCGACTTCGACGGCGTGGTCGATGGCTGCGCCGCCCCGGCCGAAGGCCGCGAGAAGACGTGGATCAACGTTACCATCCGCCGGCTCTACGGCGAGCTGTTCCGGCGCGGTCATTGCCACACCGTCGAGAGCTGGCAGGACGGCGAACTGGTCGGCGGCCTCTACGGCGTGTCGATCGGCGGCGCCTTCTTCGGCGAGAGCATGTTCTCGACGATAACCGATGCCTCCAAGGTGGCGCTGGTGCATCTGGTGGCGCGCCTCAGGGCCGGCGGCTACCGGCTGCTCGACACGCAGTTCGTCACCGAGCACCTCGCCCGATTCGGCACCATCGAGATCCCGAAGCGCCTTTATGCTCAGCGGCTTCAGGCGGCGCTGGCGACGCACGGCGATTTCGGCGCCCTGCCGGCCCCGGTTACCGGCGCCGAGGCGCTCCGCTGGCTGCCGGCGCGCGAGACCGACGGCCAGAGTTGAAGCGGCACCTTCGAAAGATGCCGCAACCCGTTGCAACCGTTTGAAGAATTATTACCCGGCTCAGAAACCGGTTCAGTCGAGGATCTGGCCCTCGGTGCCTTCTTCGGCAGGCGGCGGCTCGGCCGGAGCCGTATCGTCCATCATCATCGAGGGAACGGCCGGCTTGTCGGGCGGAATGGGGATGCCGCCGATGAAGGTCAGCACCACCGGCGCGCCGTCGTCGACGTTGCCGGCGCCGCCACCGGGCTGGTTGGAGACGGCGACGCGCACCTCGCTGCCGCCGGCCACCGGCGGCGGAATGTCGCTGTCCATGTGGCAGCCGATCAGCCAGACGTCGTAGACCGGGTGCTCGACGGCGTTGAGGCCGGGGCTGGCCGCGAACATCCAGCCGGAGAAGATGCGCTTCACCTCGTTGTCGAGGGTGATCTCTTCCACCTCGACGAAGCCGTCGGTCTCGGCCGCCTCGGTGGCCGGGCGGGTGTAGCAGACCTTGGGCGTCACCCGCAGCATGCCGAAACGCACGGTCTCGTCGACATAGACGTCGAAGTTGATGATCCGGCCGGTGATCTTGTCGAGGCCCGAGAAGACGGCGACCTTGTTGGCGATCTTGTCGGCCGCCGCCGGGCCGGCGAAGGCGATCGTCAGGCCGATGGCGGCGAGCGGGAGGAGGGGTCTGATCGTCATGAGGCGGCTGTCACTGGAGTCACGGGGCGCGGCGCCGGCCATGTCGGGGCCTTCCGGCACCCAACACGGCAAATGCGGCAAGCTCTGGGCATCCCTTATCAGGGCAGGCGCCGGAATGCTTCCAGAATCAGCTCGAAGAAGCCGTCGGCGTCGATTTTGGTGATCCATGTGGCGTTCTTCTCGCGCCCGGTCACCGACCAGCGGTCGACCACGGTCTGGCCGAAGCACAGGCCGGGCGTCGTCTCGATCTCGACGTTGACGAACCTGCCCTCGAACAGTTCGGGCTTCAGGAGCCAGGCAATGGTGGTCGGGTCGTGCAGCGGGCCGCCGTCCGAGCCGTATTTCTGCTCGTCGTAGCGCTCGTAAAACGAGAGGAGGCCGACGAAGGCCCTGGCCGCCTTGCGGTCGAGCTTGCCGAGGTCGGCCAGCCACGACTTGCGGATCAGCGCCTGATGGGTGACGTCGAGCGACATCACCACCAGGTCGGCGCCCGACCGGAACACCCTCTGCGCGGCGTGCGGATCGACCCAGATGTTGAACTCGGCGGTGGGCGTCGAGTTGCCGCCCTCGATGGCGGCGCCGCCCATCAGCACGATCTTGTCGAGACGGGTGGCGACGCGCGGCTCCTTGGCGATCGCCAGGGCGATGTTGGTGAGCGGGCCGAGCGCCACCAGCGTCACCGACTTCTCCGGCCGGCTCATCACCGCGTCGACGATCCAGTCGGGCGCGAATTCCGTACGCAGCGGCGTCACCGGGTCGGGAAAGGTCCAGCCGTTGAGGCCGGTCTCGCCGTGGACGTATTCGGCGGTCTCCAGCTTGACGGCGAAGGGCGCCGAGGCGCCGGCGAACACCGGAATGTCGGCGCGGCCGACCAGTTCGATCAGCTTCAGCGCGTTGGTCGACGTCTTGGCGAGGCCGACATTGCCGGCGACGGCGGTGATGCCCAGCACGTCGATCGCGTTCGGAAAGGCGAGCGCCAGCATGAAGGCGACGGCATCGTCTTGGCCGGGATCGGTGTCGATGATGATCGAACGCGCAGACATCGGGTATTCCTCTTTCTCGCTTGCCGCCCGGCGGTCGCGGTCGGATGGCTAACCTCTTTGAATCGCGACCCTATCCGCTTCCGGCCGACGAGTCCAACGGCGCCGCGCGGCTGCGACCCTCTTTCCCCCGCCAACGAAAAACGGGACGGAAGGGTCCGTCCCGCAAGGGCTTCGTGGAGATCGCGGCGGTCCGTCCGGAGGTCAGGAGCCGGGCGTCCAGGCGTCGTAGTCGCCGGTCACCGGCGGGCGCCCCTCGCCGGAGGCGAGCGACCCCTTCGGCCGGTAGGCGGCGGCCGTGCCGGTGAGGTTGGGCTTGTGCGGCTTCTGCCATTCGCGCGGCCGGTAGGATTCGTTGACCGGTGGCGCGGCGACGCGATGGTGCATCCAGCCGTGCCAGCCGGGCGGGATCTTCGAGGCGTCGGCCTCGCCGTTGTAGATCACCCAGCGGCGGGCGCCATCCTTGCTCTCGTAATAGATGTTGCCCGTCTCGTCCTCGCCGACGCGCCGGCCCTGACGCCAGGTGTAAAAGCGGGTGCCCATGGTCTGCCCGTTCCACCAGGTGAAGACTTCGATCAGCAGTTCCTTGAAGGTCATGATTCCCGCATCCCGGCGCGCCTCGAGCGCGCGCCATCCACGTAGTTGCGCGGACTATGGCGAGGCGGCGGAGCCTTGTCCAGAGCCCCCTTCGGTTTTTCGGGGAAGCGGTCTCACACCCGGCGGAGCGCCGTCCAGGCGGGCGTCACCGCCGGTCTCTGCGGCGCGGCGTCTTCGTCCGGCCGCAGTCCGGCCTTGCGCTCCAGCTGTTCCTTGGTCCGCAGGAAGGCCTGCCACTGTTCGGTGGCCGTCTCGCCGGCGATCGGCTCCCGGCCGGCCGGCGGCGCGTCGGGCTTGCGGACCGGCGACCGGCTGGTCGCCGCCTTGCGGACGGCGGCGGCCCGTTCCTGCTGAGCCATTATGGATTCGCGCACCCCCTCGATCTCGAAGGCGCCGCGCGGCCCGAGCACCAGCTCGCGTTGGTCGCGTTGCAGCCAGCCGATGCGTTCCTGCAGCGCGGCCGGCGAGATCGGCTTGACGACGATCAGATTGGCGCCGGCCGCCATGGCCTTGTCGACGCTGGCGCGCGTCGGCGTCGCAGTCATGATGATCACCGGCACGTAGCAGAGCGGCTCCATGAAGCGGGCCCGCACCATGCGGAGAAGCTGGTGGCCGCTGACCATACCGGCCTTCCATTCGCAGATGATCAGGTTGGGCGGCTCGTGCAGCATGGCGTGCAGGGCGCCCTCGGTGCTGTCGAACAGGCGCACCCGCCGCACCTTCATGGCGTTCAGCATCGAGCGGATGATGCCCTGCATGTTGCGGGAGTCGTCGATCACCACGACGTCCAGAAGCTCGTAGGGGACGGCGTAGCTGGCGTGATGGGTCATGACGCGGCGGCTCCGGAACTCGTTCGCGCGGGCGCGCGCTATTGAACTGGGCGGCGCCGGAAAGGCATTACCCCTTGAGGAGAGCACGAAAGCCTCAAGAACGACTGAATCGATATGGTTGAGAACACCTGAATCCGGCTGCCGCAAGCCGATGCGAAAAGCGATCACATCTATATGTAGTGTCGATTGGAACTTTTCGTGCCACATGATGTTGTCATGATGGAGAGGGTGATCTAGCATTCTCCCTGGCGCCGGTGAGTCCCCCGCCGGTGCCGCGGGACGCCCGGAAAACTGCGGCGCGTCCTTCTCCGCCGGGACGGCGGGTGGCCTCGACGCTTTCCCGCGACGGCGCGAATCGGTTGGCGGCCAAGTGCCGTCAAGACGAAATCCTTCCCCGGCACAGGAAATCCGGACTTGCCGGCGAAGGTTGTTGAAAGGTTCGGAAGTTTGGGGAAAACGCGTTTACACTTAATTTACGGAATCGGCTGAACCCTACATATGGGGTCCGATTGGGTCGGGTGAACACAACATGAAGTGCGGAGCCGGCAAATGCCTTGGAATTCCGCGCAAATGGGCAAACGGTGTCGCCGGACGTAAAATGGACCGGACAGGATGAACGGCAGCGCGCCAGCGGCGTGTTCCCGGCGAATTTCAAGGGGCTAATCGATGTTGTTCCAGCGGCGCTTCACCAAGGAAGGGCGTTCGCCCTATGACGGGATCGAGTTCCGTCTGGCGGTCAGCGAGATTCGCAATCCCGACGGATCCGTCGTCTTCCGCGCGGCCGACATCCATGTGCCCGCTGCCTGGAGCCAGGTGGCGAGCGACATCCTCGCCCAGAAGTATTTCCGCAAGGCCGGCGTGCCGGCGGTGCTGAAGCGCGTCGAGGAGAATGCCGTTCCCTCGTGGCTGTGGCGCTCGGTGCCCGACGAGGAGGCGCTTGCCAAGCTGCCCGAGGCCGAGCGCACCGTCGGCGAGACCGACGCGCGGCAGGTGTTCGACCGCCTTGCCGGCACCTGGACCTACTGGGCCTGGAAGGCCGGCCACTTCTCGTCGGAGGAGGCCGCCCAGGCCTTCCATGACGAGTTGCGCTACATGCTGGCCACCCAGCGCGTCGCCCCCAACTCGCCGCAGTGGTTCAACACCGGTCTTCATTGGGCCTATGGCATCGATGGCCCGAGCCAGGGCCACTACTATGTGGACTTCAAGACCGGCAAGCTCGTCCGCTCGGCCACCGCCTACGAGCATCCGCAGCCGCACGCCTGCTTCATCCAGTCGGTCGAGGACGACCTCGTCAACGAAAGCGGCATCATGGACCTCTGGGTTCGCGAGGCGCGCCTGTTCAAATATGGCTCCGGCACCGGCTCCAATTTCTCCAAGCTCCGGGGCGAGGGCGAGAAGCTGGCGGGTGGCGGCAAGTCGTCCGGCCTGATGAGCTTCCTGAAGATCGGCGATCGCGCCGCCGGCGCCATCAAGTCGGGCGGCACGACGCGCCGCGCCGCCAAGATGGTGGTGGTCGACATCGACCATCCCGACATCGAGCAGTACATCAACTGGAAGGTCAAGGAAGAGCAGAAGGTGGCGGCGCTGGTCACCGGCTCCAAGATCTGTTCCAAGCACCTCACCGCCATCATGGCGGCGATCACCGCCGAGGAGGCGTCGGGCGACGACCGCTTCGACCCGCTGAAGAACGCCGGCCTGAAGCGCGAGCTGCGTGCCGCCAAGAAGGCGATGGTGCCAGAGAACTACATTCGTCGCGTCATCCAGTTCGCCAAGCAGGGCTACACCTCGATCGAGTTTCCCGTCTACGACACCGACTGGGATTCCGAGGCCTATCTCACCGTCGCCGGCCAGAATTCCAACAACTCGGTGCGCGTCACCGACGCCTTCCTGCGGTCGGTCGAGACCGGCGGCAAGTGGAACCTCACCGCTCGCAAGGATGGCCGCGTCGTCAAGGAACTCGACGCCGAAGACCTGTGGGAGAAGATCGGCTACGCCGCTTGGGCGTCGGCCGATCCGGGCATCCAGTACCACACCACCATCAACGACTGGCACACCTGCCCGGCGAGCGGCGAGATCCGCGCCTCCAATCCGTGCTCCGAGTACATGTTCCTCGACGATACGGCCTGCAATCTCGCCTCGGTCAACCTGCTGCCGTTCCTCAATGCCGACAAGAGCTTCGATGTCGAGGGCTTCCGCCACGTCTGCCGCCTGTGGACGGTGGTGCTGGAGACGTCGGTGACCATGGCGCAGTTCCCGTCGCGCCAGATCGCCCAGCTCTCCTACGACTTCCGCACCCTAGGCCTCGGCTATGCCAACATCGGCGGCCTGCTGATGTCGTCGGGCATTCCCTATGACAGCGCCGAAGGCCGCGCCATCTGCGGCGCCATCACCGCGGTGATGACCGGCACCGCCTACGCCACCTCGGCCGAGATGGCCAAGGAGCTGGGTCCGTTCCCCGGCTACAAGAAGAACGCCGCGGACATGCTGCGCGTCATCCGCAACCACCGTCTGGCCGCCCATGGCAAGGCGTCGGGCTACCAGAAGCTCAATACGCCGCCGGTGCCGCTCGATCACGCCTCGATCAAGGACCAACCGCTGCTCAACGCCGCCATCGCCTCCTGGGACGAGGCGCTGGCGCTCGGCGAGAAGCACGGCTACCGCAACGCCCAGGTGTCGGTGATCGCGCCGACCGGCACCATCGGTCTGGTGATGGACTGCGACACCACCGGCATCGAGCCCGACTTCGCGCTGGTGAAGTTCAAGAAGCTGGCCGGCGGCGGCTACTTCAAGATCATCAACCGCGCCGTGCCGGACGCGCTGCGCACGCTCGGCTACTCGGAAAGCCAGATCGCCGAGATCGAGGCCTACGCCGTCGGTCATGCCTCCATCGATCAGGCGCCGGCCGTCAACCCAGGCTCGCTCCGGGCCAAGGGCATGTCGGACGCCGCCATCGACAAGGTGAAGGGCAGCCTCAAGAGCGCCTTCGACATCAAGTTCGTGTTCAACCGCTGGACGCTCGGCGACGACGAGATGAAGAAGCTCGGCGTCAGCGATGCCCAGATGGCCGATCCGTCCTTCGAGCTGCTCGCTCACATGGGCTTCTCCAAGGCCGACATCGAGGCCGCCAATACCCACGTCTGCGGCGCCATGACGCTGGAAGGCGCGCCGCACCTCAAGGCCGAGCATCTGCCGGTGTTCGACTGCGCCAACCCCTGCGGCCGCATCGGCAAGCGCTTCCTGTCGGTGGAGAGCCACATCCGCATGATGGCGGCGGCGCAGCCGTTCATCTCGGGCGCCATCTCCAAGACCATCAACATGCCGAACGACGCCACCGTCGACGACTGCAAGGAAGCCTACATGCTGTCCTGGCGGCTGGCGCTGAAGGCCAACGCGCTCTATCGCGACGGCTCCAAGCTCAGCCAGCCGCTGAACTCGCAGCTGCTCGCCGATGACGACGACGAGGCCGAGGACGCCGCCGAGGCGCTGGCCGCCCTGCCGGCCGCCGCACGGGCGGCGCTGATCTCCGAGAAGATCGTCGAGCGTATCGTCGAGAAGCACGTGCGCGACCGCGAGCAGGAGAAGCTGCCGACCCGCCGCAAGGGCTACACGCAGAAGGCCAAGATCGGCGGCCACACGCTGTTCCTGCGTACCGGCGAGTACGACGACGGCCGGCTCGGCGAGATCTTCATCGACATGAACAAGGAAGGCTCGGCGCTCAGGGCCCTCCTCAACAACTTCGCCATCTCCGTGTCGCTCGGCCTGCAATGGGGCGTGCCGCTCGAGGAATACGTCGACGCCTTCACCTTCACCCGCTTCGAGCCGGCGGGCATGGTGCAGGGCAACGAGATGATCAAGAACGCCACGTCGATCCTTGATTATGTGTTCCGCGAACTGGCCGTCTCCTATCTCGGCCGCTACGAACTGGCGCATGTGGTGCCGGATGATCTGAAGCCGTCGGGTGGCGAGGGCAGGGACACCAGCGGCCGCGGCGCCGAGACGGCGGTCTCCAAGGGCCTCGTGCGCGGCAAGCAGCTGAAGCTGGTGTCGGCGACGCCGGACCCGAAGGGCTCAGCCGGTCCGGGCGCCACCGGCTCCAACGTCTCGGCCTTCGCCACGGCGCGGGCCGGCGCGGCGGTGACCGGCGTCGGCGGCTCGGCCGCCACCGCCTTCCGCCGCGACGCCGAGGAATCGCCGGCGCCGTCGTCGGTCGGCTCGACGCAGGCCCAGCCCGACTACGCAACGCGCGTCGCCCACGCCCGCATGAAGGGCTACGAGGGCGAGTCCTGCTCGGAGTGCGGCAACTTCACCATGGTGCGCAACGGCACCTGCCTGAAGTGCGACACCTGCGGCTCGACGAGCGGCTGCAGCTGAGGGGGCTGCTGTCGTTTGTGTGAAACGTCACCGTATCTGGCGTAAACGTCGCTATAGATGACATTTTCGGCGTTTAGAATTGTAATAGCGTTTTTGAGATGGACGTTAGGACCTGGACGCTCTTGGGAGCGCCCAGGTTCCAAGAGCACGGATAAAGACGGCCTGAGGCGTCAGCAAATCTGACCGTTGCGTCAGGATAAATACCTCAAACCTTTCTGGAAATTGCCGTAGCCTGGCGGCGAGACGCTCGCGAGTGGCCAGGAATGGGATGCATTGCTCAGTTGCTGCCTCGCCAATCGCCGCGACAAGACGCCCGACCAGATACGCGATCTCATCAGCGGCGCAACGCGCTGGCCCGGCCAAGTTCGGCCAATGGAATGAGCAATGCCTCGCGCGCTGGCAGGCGTTGATTGCGGACTTGTCGCCTGAGGCGCCCGAGCGGTGCCTGACGATGCTGCACATTCAGACTTTTGGCGAATATCACCCGAGGGGGTGGCTTTTCTTTTACAAGGCCATCAGGAAGACGGCCTGACACAGCCGTGCGAACAATCTGACGAACACGCCCCCGCCTAACTGGCGGGATTCCTTATTTCAGCGCGTCCACAGCAAGCTCGACTTCACAGAACAGCAAAGCAAAGCGCACCACCAAAAGAGCCACGCGAGACAGTATGATAAGCTCCGCGCCGAATCCGGCCCCAAGTGGGTCTTATGGCCCGGCAACCAGATGCCGACACCCGCAAGCTTCCGGTATATTGGAGGTATTCGGC
>LUYO01000147.1:0-8064 GCA_001603295.1 Rhodobacterales bacterium Alpha_02 | reverse complement strand
TTGGTATATAAGAATTAAAGCGGTTCAATAACCATACGAAGGGCGCAGAAGATCAATACCTATGGTGTAGGTGAATGAAGAATACGTTTTTTATCTGTCTCTTTTATCTAAGATCGGCGATCGACCCCCTGTCGATCACGGTCGTTTTCAATTCGACCCGTCGCAAGCGCGACTCGCCGTTGATGTGGGCCAGCAGACGGTTCACCGCCTGCTGGCCGAGTTCGTAGGTCGGGCGGCTGACCACCGATAGAGCCGGCTGGAAAACGGCGAGCCACGGCGCATCGTCGAAGCCGATCAGCGACAGATCGCGGCCGATCGACAGGTCAAGTTCGCGGGCCGCCGCCAGTGCGCCGAGCAGCATTTCCTCGTTGCCGGCAAAGATGGCGGTGGGGCGCGGTGTCCGGGCGAGCAGGTGGCGGGCCGCCGCCACCGCCGTCGCGGCCACCGAGCCGGCGTAGCGGACCAGACCGGGATCGAGGACAAGCCCCGCCTCGGCGAATGCCGCCGCGCCGCCGCGGGCGCGTTCCATGACCGTCGAGACCGTATCGGCCGGCTCGCTTTCCTGATGGCCATGGTGAGCGGCCGTTCCCAGCAACAGGCCGATCTGCCGATGCCCGCGCTCGATGAGCAACTGAACAGCGGCGTGGGCGCCGCCGAAGTCGTCGGTGATCACCGAGTCGAGCGCGAAGCCGTCGATGAACCGGTCGAGCAGCACGATCGGCGCCTCATGCCGACGAGTGGAAACGAGGTGCTCGACTTCCATGCGCGAGGCCGGAACGATCAGCAGCCCGTCGACGCGCTTCTCCCGCAGCACGCGCACCGCCTCGCGTTCGCGCTCGACGTCGCCGTCGGTGTTGAGCACCAGGCTCTGGTAGCCGGCGCCGGCGGCGGCGGCGATGATGCCCCGAATGGAGGTCAGCGTGAACGAGTTGGAAATGTCGGCGACGACGACGCCGATGGTCAGCGTGCGGCCGGAGCGCATCGAGCGGGCGAGGTCGTTGACCCGATAGTCGAGACTGGCGGCGGCTTCCAGGACGCGCTGCTGGGTGTCGGGCGTGACGACGCCATAGCCGCCGAGCGCCCGTGCGGCGGTGGCGCGGGACACCTTGGCAACGCGCGCCACGTCGATCAGGCGGGCGGCGCGTTTCGGCTTGGCCGTGGTGTGGTCCCCGTCCGATCCCATGTTCCGTCCTCGCCCGAGCCAGGCTGGCGCGCCTTGCCCTGAACTCGCCCTTGACCGTTTCAGGCCGATGTGAGATCGATCTCTTATGCGATGAGATCGATCTCACGGGGCAAAAGCTGCCACAGGCGTCCGGACCTGTCAATATTGCCGGATCCTCTCTCCGGGGTGCTGCCTCTACGACTTTGGAAGGTGCGCTGGAGCGGTTTCGGCCGGGGTGGAATCGGTTTCGCGTCGAGGCAAATGTTCTAGATTGCAAGCCGGTGCTCGGGGAGGAGCGGCCGTCGGCTGGGGAAGGGCGCTCCGGAGGCGCGCGAATGCGACCGTGCTCGTTGCCGTCCCGACGGCCCAGCAAGAAACGCGCTCCGGACGAGGTCCGGCGCCAGGAGGAGAGACCGGATGAAGCTGCAACTCGCGCTGGATGACATCACGATCGATGAGGCGGTGGCCCTCCTCTATCGGGTGCATCTGTTGATCGACATCGTCGAGGTGGGGACACCCTTCCTGATCGAGGACGGGCTGCGGCCCGTGCGCGAGTTCCGCGCCCGCTATCCCGACTTGCCGGTGCTCGCCGACGTCAAGATCATGGACGCCGGCCATTACGAGGCGCGGCAGGCGTTTGCCGCCGGCGCCGCCTACGTCACCGTGCTGGGTGTCACCGATCTCCTGACGGTCAAGGGCTGCCTGGAGGTGGCGGCGGATTTCGGCGGCACCGTCGTTGCCGACATGATCTGCGTCCCCGACCTTCCCGACCGCATCCGCCAACTGGAGGATATTGGTGTCACGGCGCTGGCCGTCCACACCGGCGTCGACCAGCAGGCGGCCGGCCGCACGCCGGCCGACGATCTGCAGGTGATGAAGAGGGTGGCGCAGCGGTCCGAGCTGTTCGTGGCCGGCGGCATCACCCCGGCCACCATGTCGCAATACATCCGCCTCGGCGCCGACGTCGCCATCGTCGGCAGCGGCATCCGCCATGCCGCCGACCCGGTGAAGGCGGCGGAGGAACTGGCCCGGCTGGCCCGGCAGGACATGAAGGAGCGGGAACAATGAACGTTTCGGACTATGGCAACGCCATCCTGGACGAACTGCGGGCCGTGCTGTCGAAGGTGTCGCCCGACGAGGCCGGTGCCTTCGTCGGCGATCTCCTGGCGGCGCGGCGGATCTTCGTCGCCGGCGCCGGCCGCTCCGGACTGGCCGGCCGGGCCTTTGCGATGCGGCTGATGCACTTCGGCCTCGACGCCTACGTGATCGGCGAGATCGCCACGCCCTCCTATTCGAGCGACGACCTGCTCGTCGTCTGCTCCGGCTCGGGCGAGACGGGCAGCCTCGTGTCGATCGCCGACAAGGCGAAACGGATCGGCGGCAGGATCGCGCTGCTGACCATCGTGCCGGACTCCACCATCGGCAAGCTCGCCGATCGCCGTATTGTGCTGCCGGCGCCGTCGCCGAAAGCCAAGGCCGGCGAGAGCATCCCGTCGATCCAGCCCATGGGCTCGCTGTTCGAGCAGGCGCTCCTCCTCCTCCTCGATGCCGTCATCCTCGAGCTGATGGCGCGGCGTGGGGCGAGCAGCGACGAGATGTTCACCCGCCACGCCAATCTGGAGTAGGCGAGGGCACGCGCCCCCTGGGTTCCCGAGGGGGCGCGTGCGCTCTTGGCGGTCAGCCGAGCGCGGCCAGCAGCTCGGCGATCTCGACGCTGGCGAAGCCCACCGCGCTGTCGGCGATGCCGTAGGGCAGGAACAGCCGTCCGGCATGGGCCAGCGCGCCGCAGGTGTAGACGACGTTCGGCACGTAGCCCTCGCGCTCGGCGTCCGACGGCGACAACAGCGGCACGCGCGAGCGGGCCAGCACCTTGGATGGATCGTCCTTGTCCAGCAGCATGGCGCCGATGGCATATTTGCGCATCGGCCCGACGCCGTGGGTGAGCATCAGCCAGCCCTCGTCAAGCTCGATCGGCGAGCCGCAGTTGCCGATCTGGATCAGCTCCCATGGGTGGAGCGGCCCGGCGATGCGTTCCCCTTCGTCCCAGTGGAAGATGTCGTCGGAGCGGATCAGGAACAGGTTCTCATTGTCCTGCCGTCCGAGCATGGCGTAGCTGCCGCCGACCTTGCGCGGGAACAGCGCCATGCCCTTGTTGCGTGCCGCCGATCCGCTCAAGGGGCGCAGCTCGAAGCGTCGGAAGTCACGGGTGATCAGCAGTTCCGAGGCGATCGACGTGCCGCTGAAGGCGGTATAGGTGCCATACCAGAGCGCTTCGCCGCCCGGATCCTGGAAGCGGACGAGCCGGAGATCCTCGAGGCCGTTGCGCTGCGCCGGGGTCACCGGCAGCAGCACGGTCTCGTCGAGCGGCCCGTCGCCGTCGCGGACCACCCACACCTTGCCGTCCTCGCCGATCTCCGGTCGGGAGGCGACGGCGTAGCGGCTTTCCTCGGCCAGCCGCAATTCACCCTGGGCGTCAAGGACACCCTCGCGGAAGGTGATCGAGGATATGTGGCCCTCGCCGACCGCCCTGAGCGACAGGAGGAAACGTATCTCGCCGGGCGCGAGGCCCGACTGGTCGGGATGCGGCACCACGCTGGGGTTCATCAGCGCCGCTGCCTCGAAGGAGTATTCGTGGCAGAAATAGGCGCCGATCAGCAGCCGTTCGGCGTCGCGCAGCGGCTCGACGATGCCCATGTCGGCGGCGATGCCGGCATAGCGCTGCTCGAAGAACCGGCGGACCTCCCGGTGCCGGTTCTCGAAGTCGGCCATCACCAGCGACAGCTCCGCCTGTACCGTGCGGTTGTCCATGGCCTGGACGGTGTCGATGATGCGCCGGGCACGAGCCTGCGAGGCGGGGTTGAGACCGCGCGGTTCGGTCGCCAGCTGGAAGTTGCGGACGACCACCCGGCTGGCGGCGGCGTGCAGCCTGAGGGGCAGGAGCTGGAGCGTCATCGACGAGCCCTCGCCACCACCTCCTGTTCGGCATCGCCTTGTGCCAGCCTGTGCAGCCGTCGCATCGCGCTCACCGAGAACTGGAAGGCGAGGATGGACTCCGCGCCTTGGTTGAGGTTGACGCGATCGACCTGCAGGCCGTCGTAGCAGCCGCCGTCGGCGGTCGCCAGCCGGAGGCCGAGGTCGTTGCGGCCGAGGTACCAGTCGAGGGCCGCCTCGGCATGGCGCCGCCACTCGGCATCGCCGTCAGCCTCGAAGGCGGCGAGGCAGGCGTCGATCATCGCCCAAGCGTCCACCGGCTGCTGGTCGAAGGGCAGCGGACGGCTGTAGAGCCGGCCGAAGCTCTCGGTGCCGACCGGGCGGAAATGACCGCCATCGCCGGTCTGCATCTCGGCCAGCCAGCCGAGGGCGGCGAGGCCGTCCGCCACCATCTCGGGACGACCGAGGTGGCGGCCGGCGCGGATCAGCGCCTCGGGCAGGCGGGCGTTGTCATAGGCGAGCACCGGCTCGAACCACAGCCAGTCCGGCCGTCGCTGCTCGCGCAAGAGGTCGTGCAACTGAGTAGAGAAGGCATCGAGCAGGGTGCGGGCCGGCCGGTGGCCGGGATAGACCGACAGCCAGTCGACGAGCCCGAGCGTCGCGAAGGCGCGGGCGCGCGGACTGGTCAGCTCGGCGCTGGCCGGGATCACCCGATCGGCGAGACCGGTGGCCCACAGCTTCAGGCCGTGATCGTCGGTGCCCGCCACCGCCCGGCCGAGCGCCCAGAGGCCGCGGCCGTGGCTGTCCTGCGAGCCGATATCCTCCAGCCAGTTGCGCTGATAACCCATGAAGTTGCGGAAGGCGTTGCGGTCGTCGTCCCAGGCCGACTCCACGAAGGCGGCGCAGGTGCCGGCGATGCGGGTCGCCCGCTCGGTCTCGACGCCTTCGGCCTTCAGTTCGACGGCCAGCATCAGGGCGCGGGCGTTGTCGTCGAGGCAGTAGCCGTGACGGCGGTCGGGGATGGTGGAGCGGCCATGCTGAAGCATGCCGCAGCCGTCCATCATCCGGTCGACCGCCGCCAGTGTGGAGACGGGAGAGATCCGCTTGCCGGCGCGCAGGTTGCGTACCGGGCTCGACGGCCGCCCGCCGGCTCGCGCCTCGGCGAGCAGGTCGAGATAGGCGCGCCCCACCACCGGCCAGATCGCCTTGCGGCCGACGTCATAGGCACGGCTGCGCAGCCGGTCGCGCCGGCCCTGATTGGTCAGGAGGTCGCCGATCTCCGAGGCGAGCGCCTTCGGGTCGCCGAACGGTACCAGGGCGCCGACATCGTCGGCGAGCAACTCGCGGGCATGCCAGTAGGGCGTCGAGACCACGGCCTTGCCGAGGCCGACCGCATAGGCCAGCGTGCCCGAGGTGATCTGCGCCTCGTTGAGATAGGGCGTCACGTAGATGTCGGCCGCCGACAGCCAGGCTTGCAGGATCGGCGCATCGACGTATTCGTTGACGAACATCAGGTGGTCGGCGACGCCGAGCGCCTCCGCCTGCGCCTGCAGCTTCTCGCGATAGGCTTCGCCTTCGCGGGCCACCAGATGCGGATGGGTTGCCCCCAGCACCACGTAGACGAGGTCGGGATGTGCCTGCGCCAAGTCGGGCAGGGCGTCGATCATGTTCTCGATGCCCTTGTTGGGCGACAGGAGGCCGAAGGTCAGCACCACCTGCCGGCCGTCGAGGCCGAAGCTGTGCTTCTGGAAGGCCGGATCGAGGAAGGGCACGTCCGGGATGCCGTGCGGGATGACGGCGATCTTGTCCGGCGAGATGTTCCAGTCGCGGGTCAGGATGGTGCGACCCATCTCGGTCATGACGACGAGCCGTGCCGATTGCTCGGCGAGGCGCATCATCACCCGCCGCTGGTCGGCGGTGGGATCGGTCAGCACGGTATGCAGCGTGGTGACAACCGGAGCGCGCAGCCGCTCGGTGAGCTTCAGGAGATAGCCGCCGGCCGCGCCGCCGAAGATGCCGAACTCGTGCTGGATCGACACCGCGTCGGGGTTGAGCGCGTTGATGTGGTCGGCGGCGGCGGCATAGTCGTCCGCCTCGTGCTGGCCGATCTCGTAGCCGACCTCTTGCGGGTAGGCGTGCGTCTGCCCCGTGTCGGTCACGGCGACGGTGGTCAGCCTCAGGTCGCGGTTGGTGGTGACCAGCGCCTCGCGCAGATCGGCGGTGAAGGTGGCAATGCCGCATTTGCGGGGTGGGAAGTTGCCGATCAACGCCACATGGCCTACGGGCGGGGTGAGATTGTCGCTGGTCACTGGCGGGCCCTCCGGAAATCGGCGCCGTTACCCGCGGCGGCATGCGGGTCGGCGCTGAAAGAATTAGCGGAAATGAGAAATGCGGTTCGCATCCTGTTCTGTTGCGTCTTGATCAGCATCGGCTCGGCGTCCCAAACAGATGATGGTGGTTGACGGTCGGTAAAGTCTTGCCACTACAGGCAATTATCTGGTTAACCTGCTGGAGATGGGGAAAGTAGAGGCCAATTTCAAGAGGTTGGAGACTGTGCGGAGCCTTGCGGCAGGGCATCCGTCGATTGTGCGTGGCGATTCGTTGCTGAGTTTTCTGGTCGTCATTCACCAGGGAACAACGCCGGTCGATGGATGCGGTTCCTCAAGAAACGATCTGCGGCGACGCCGGCCGGAAGCGGCGACAGCCGTTGCGCCGCCGTTTCCGGGAGCGAAGCGGCATGAAAAAGATTTGCCGCCCGGACGGCGCGGCGTTGTCTTGGAATTGTCGGATAGCAGCCTATATAGTCTTGAAATCTTGCGTTGAAATTCCGATCATGTCGTAGCATGTGAGAGCCGGCTGACATTGTTCTGACGGAGCGACAGGCAGCAGGTTGCGAAGGAGAGCGTTTTGCCCGACACCGCACCACGGAGACCGTCCGCCTGCCACCATTGCCGGTTTGCTTCCAGCCCGACCCTTCCCGCCGCCGGACGGACGGTGCCCGCATGACCAGCGCCTTGATCCTTGTCGCGGCGGTGCTGCTCGCCGCCCATCTCGCCACCGTCGTGCTCTATCTGGCGCGTCTCCGCCGCCGGCCGCCGGAGGTTGGAGCCATCGGACTGCCGCCGGTGACGCTGCTGCGGCCGGTCTGCGGCCGCGAGGCTTTCGACCACGAGACGCTGGAGAGTTCGTTTGCCCAGGACTATCCGGACTACGAGATCATCTTCTGCGTGCCGTCGGAGGCCGATCCGGCGGCACCACTTCTGCGCGAGCTGATCGCCACCCATCCCGAGCGCAAGGCGCGGCTTTTCACCGACGAGCGGCTGGTGACGCGCAATCCCAAGCTCAACAATCTCTGGCAGGGCTGGCAGGCGGCCGCCACCGATTGGGTGTGCATGTCCGACAGCAACCTTCGCCTGCCGCCCGACTATCTCCGCACCGTCGTCGCCACTTGGGACGCCGATACCGGCCTCGTCTCGTCGCCGCCATCAGGCGAGCGGCCGGAGGGAATGGCCGGCGCGCTGGAATGCGCCTTCCTCAACAGCAACCAGGCGCGGCTGCAATTTGCCTCCGACAGCCTCGGCAACGGCTTCGCCCAGGGCAAGACGCTGTTCTGGAAGCGGCGGATGCTGGACGAGGCCGGCGGCATCGAGGCGCTCGGCGCCTATCTCGCCGAGGACGTCAACGCCACCAAGCTGGTGCGGGCGGCCGGTCTCGAAGTGCGCCTGACGCCGCAGCCCTTCGCCCAGCCGATCGGCCGGCGGACCTTCCGGCAGGTCTGGAATCGCCAGCTGCGCTGGAGCCGGGTGCGGCGCGACGGTTTCCCCTGGCTGTTCGCAGTCGAGCCGCTGAACGGTCCGCTGGTGCCGTTGGTGCTGGCGGCAGCGGCCCTCCACCGGCTCGACCTGCCGATGCTGCTCGTCGTCGTCTTCGCCGCGCTCTGGTATGGCGCCGAGATCCTGCTGATGCGGCTC
>LUYO01000146.1:0-4272 GCA_001603295.1 Rhodobacterales bacterium Alpha_02 | reverse complement strand
CGCCGGCAGCGTCGAGCGGCGGAGCGGCGGCATCCAGGCGGCGGTGGTCGGCCGGCCGCCGATCGCCACCGGGGTGGCCAGCGTCTCGCTGACCACCGCGTCGAGCGCCGCGTCGAGAAGGTCGCCGCCGATGACGATCAGACCGGGCACCACCACGCCGGAGATCGCCACCACCGCGTCGAGCAGGTGGTCGGCCGCCTCGCGCGCCCAGCCGGCGATGGCGGCCTCGCGGTCGCCGCCGTCGGCGATCGCCGCGTCCAGCCGGTCGGGCGACAGGCCGTCGGCCAGCGGCGAGCGGGCCTCGCCGGTGCGCATGGCGCCGATGCCGCCGGCAAAGCCGTGCATACCGTGGAACGGCCGTCCGCCGATGGAGAGGCCGGCCCGGACGCCCGACCGGGTAACCAGGATGCTGACGAAGCCGCCGTCGCGGTCGCCGGCGCCGATCAACCGCTCGGCGGTGGCGGCGGCGGCACTGTCGGCGTCGGCGAACACCGGTAGCGGCGCGAAGGCCGCCTGCACGTCAGTAAGGCCGATGCCGTCGTCGGGCGACAGCGCCACGCCGACGCCCAGCACCGACGCCTCGGCCGGCTTGACGGCGAGCAGCGCCCGGCCGGCGGCGATCAGTCCGTCCGGCGTCAGGTCGCGCCGCTCGGCAATGACGCTGCCGGCCGCGTCGACCAGCACGGCCGCCGCCGCGCGGCGGGCCAGCCGCAGACCGAGCGCCACGGCGCCTTCCGGCCGCAGCCGGAATTCGGTGGCCGGATAGCGGCCGGCGTCGGCCTGTCGGCGCGAGGCGACGAGGCTGCGGCTTTCGAGGCGCCCGACGATGCCGGTGATTGCCGGCTCGGTCAGCCCGAGGCGGGCGGCGAGGTCGCGGCGGGTCAGCGGCCCGCAGACGCGCAACAGCTCCAGCACGATGCGGCTATTGTGGTCGGCGATGTCGCCATGGTTGAGGCCCGGCCCGTCCTTGGCGGCCGGCGGCGTCCGTCCGAGCCGCGTCGTCGACCGAATTCCCGTCATCGCCCGTCCCCGGTCCCATATCTGTCCGCCGAACCGAAATGCGGCTTTCCGGTCCAGTGCTCTAGCGATACAACGATGCCGGCCGCATGCAAAGGTCCGCCGCCGGGAGACCCGCCTTGTCCGTCATCGTCATCGGCTCGGTCAACATCGACATCGTCACCTACGCCGACCGGGCACCGCGCCCCGGCGAATCACTCACCGGCCACCGCTATGCCATGGTGCTCGGCGGCAAGGGCTCCAATCAGTCGGTGGCCGTGGCGCGGCTCGGCGCGCCGGTGCGCTTCATCGGCCGCGTCGGCGCCGATTTCTTCGGCGATTTCATCCGCGCACGGCTCGGCGGCCTCGGCGTCGATCCCGGCCATCTCGCCGTCGATCCCGCACTGCCGACCGGCATCGCCGTCATCGCCATCGACGGTCGCGGCGAGAACGCCATCACCGTGGTGCCCGGCGCCAACACCGGCCTCGCGGTGGATCAGGTGGCGGCGGCAGCGCCGTTGTTCACGGACGCTAAGGTGCTGCTCGCCCAGCTCGAGCACCCGTTTGCGGCGACGCTGAAGGCGGTGGAACTGGCGCGGCGGGCTGGTGCGCTGGCCATCCTCGATCCGGCGCCGGTGCCGACCTTTCCCTTTTCAGCCGACACCATCCGCCTGTTCGACGCCCTGACGCCCAACGAGATCGAGACCGAGGCGCTGACCGGCATCGCGCCGGTCGACATCGAGGCGGCGGCGGCCGCCGCCAGCCGGCTCCGGGAGACCGGCCTGCCGCTCGCCGTCGTCAAGATGGGTGCCCGCGGCGTCTATGCCGACGGTGCCGGCTTCTGCGGCCACGTGCCGCCCTTCGCGGTGACGGCGGTCGACACGGTGGCGGCCGGCGACTGCTTCGCCGCCGGTCTCGCCGTGGCGCTCGCCGAGGGCATGGCGACAGAGGCGGCCATCCGCTTCGCGGCGGCCTGCGGCGCGCTCGCCTGCACCAGGGAAGGCTCCTCCGAGGCGGCGCCGACGCGGGCCGAGGTCGGGGCGCTGCTGGCGCGCGGCTAGAGCAATTCCAGCAAAAGTGGGAACCGGTTTTGCGTCCGGAATTGCGCCTAAACAAAAAGATGGCGCATGTCCGGCGAACTGGCTTCCGCCGGACATTCTCCGGATCAGCCGGCGCCCTCGCGCGCCTCGATGTCGCCGATCATGGCGACGCGGTTGGCGTGGCGGCCGCCCTCGAACTCGGCGTCGAGGAAGGCGTCGACGATCATCAGCGCCAGATCCTCGCCGACGACGCGGGCGCCGAAGGCCAGCATGTTGGCGTTGTTGTGCTGGCGCGACAGCCTGGCCGTATAGGGCTCGGAGCAGACGACGCAGCGGATGCCCTTCAGCTTGTTGGCGGCGAGCGAGATGCCGAAGCCGGTGCCGCAGATAATGATGCCGAAGTCGGCGCCGCCGTCGCGGACGATGCGGGCGGCCGCCTCGCCCCATTTCGGATAGTCGGTGCGGGCGTCGCTGGTCGGGCCGACGTCCTCGACGACGCAGCCGCGCGCTTCGAGATGGGCGGCGACGGCCTTGCGGAGGCCGAGGCCGACGTGGTCGGAGGAGATGACGATCCTGGTCATGGTTGCGGTCCGAACTGGTTGGCGACGTAGAGCGAAGCGCCCCGGGCGCCGCTGTCGCCGAGGTTGGAGGCAAGGCGCACCTCCAGCACGTCGCGCGGGAAAGGCGCGCGGGAATGGGCGAGAAGGCGCGCCTTCAGCGTCTCCAGGGGGAAGGCCGGCATCTCCAGCACGCCGCCGCCGAGGAACACCAGCTCGGGATCGATGATGTTGACGGCGGTGGCGACGGCCATCGCCGCCGTCTCGACGAAGCCGCGGATATCGGGATGGTCGCCGTGGCGGGCGAAGATCTCGGCGATCGGCGTATCCGGCGCGTGTCGCTCCTGCCAGCCCTTCAGCCAGCGGCCGCAGCATACGGTTTCGAGGCAGCCGACCTTGCCGCAGCCGCAGGTGCCGGTGGCGCCGGGCACCGGGATGTGGCCAAGCTCGGCGGCCGAGCCGTGGGCGCCGGTGTAGAAGCCGTTGATCCACACCGCGTTGCCGACGCCGGTACCGATGTAGACGCCGAGCGCCACCTTCGGGCTGCGGCCGCTTGCCGTCATGTCGTGGAAGAACTGGAAGTTGACGTCGCGCTCGGCGACCACCGGCACGCCGAAGGCGCCTTCCAGGAGATCGACGACGTCTAGGCCGTCTAGGCCGTCGACGTTGGGCGCCGATAGCACCGTGCGGCGGCGGGCATCGAGCGTTGCCGGCAGGCCGACGCCGACCGCCCGCGGGGCGAGGCCGGCGCGACCGATCACCTCGCGGTAGCGGTCGATGACGCCGGCGAGCCTCGGCCCGGCCGCCATCAGGTCGGCGGTGACGTATTTCTCGGACAGCACGAAGGCGCCGTCCGCCATCACGGCGAAGCGGGTGTGCGTGCCGCCGAGGTCGATGCCGGCGAAGACGCTCATGCCGCCGCTCCGAGCGCCGCCTCGATGTCGGTGACCATGATCTTCCAGGCCTCGGCGATGTCCTCGTGGTTGTTGAACAGGCCGGAGGTGCCGACGATGAACACGTCGGCGCCGGCGGCGGCGAGGCGGGCGTAGGTGCGCTTGTTGCAGGAGCCGTCGACCTCGATCAGGAACTTGAGGCCGCGCGCCTCGCGCAGGCGCTTGGCCTCGGCGATCTTGTCCAGCATCTCCTCGATGAACGGCTGGCCGGCGTAGCCGGGGTCGACGGTCATGATGGTGATCTTGTCGATCAGGTGGATGTAGTGCTTGAGGCTGTCGAGCGGCGTCGCCGGGTTGACGACGATGCCCGGCCGGCAGCCGAGTTCGCGGATCTTGGCGAGGATGCGGAAGGCGATGGCGTTGATGGTCTCGGCCTGCGGCGAGATGAAGCCGGCGCCCGCCTTGGCCATGATCGGCACCCACATCCACGGGTCGGTGGTCATCAGGTGGCAGTCCATCGGCAGCTTCGACACCTTGGCGACGCTCTCCATGAAGAACGGCGACAGCGTCAGGTTGGGCACGTAGTGGCCGTCCATGATGTCGATGTGCAGGAAGTCGGCGTGGCTGTCGAGGAAGGCGAGCTGGTCCTTGAAGCGCAGGAGGTCCATGCACATCAGGGAGGGGGAGATCTTGATCTTCATCGTATCGTCCTGGTCTGGGCCGGTCTGTCCGGCAGGTCCCCCGCCGTGGGAGGGGCGGCGGGGGCGGACCGCTCCGCCGGGGAGG
>LUYO01000145.1:0-14200 GCA_001603295.1 Rhodobacterales bacterium Alpha_02 | reverse complement strand
CCGCTGCTCTAACCAGGCATGAGCTAGAGGCCCGGACATCCGCGGCGGCTTGCGCCATGCGGACATCGAAGCGACAGGACGCGACGCAAAGACAGCGTCCAAGCCGACAGTCCGCAATTATGACATAAAGAAACTCATCCTGTCCCGCAGGGGATTTGCAGGCTATGGGTACCGTGGAGACAGCGCCGGGATGTGTGTGCGCCGGTAGCAGACTGCTACGTTTGCTTCATCCTGTTTCAATGGGAAGAAACGGCAATCGGCCGGGAAAATCCGGCGGACTTACGGTATCCTTGCGCCAGGAAAAAGACCTTGGAGTCATGAATGAGCAGAGTGGTCGCGTGGGTGCTTGCCGGTGTGTTGTCTGGGCCTTTGCCCGCCATGGCGGCCAGCCTGGTCAAGTTCACGCCGCAGGGGACGGTGGCGTCGGTCAGCGAAGTCAGCGCGGAGTTTTCGACGCAGGTCGTGCCTTTTGGAGACAGCCAGCAGCCCGCGCCCATGCGAGTGGTATGCAGCGATTCGACTGCGGCTGGCTCGGGACGGTGGCTGGACGACAAGCGCTGGGTGTATGCATTCGATCGTCCGCTGGCGCCCGGCGTATCGTGCAAGGCGGAGCTGGATCCGGACTTTCGCACCCTGTCCGGAGAGAAGCTGGGCGGGAAGGCGCTTCATGAGTTCCGTGTCGGGGGACCTTCAGTCCAGGAAGTCGGGCCCTATGGCTATTACCCCATCGACGAGGATCAGGTATTCGTCTTGCGCTTCAACGGCAAGGTGGACGCCGCCAGCTTGCTGGCAAACGCCTTTTGCCATGTAGAGGGCCTGGGGGAGCGCGTTCCTGTACGCGGGATAACGGGCGAGCAGCGCGAGGCCGTTCTGGACGCTATGTATTTCACGAGGGAACCGTCCGACGATAGCGTTCAACTGCTGCAGTGCCAGCGGCTGCTGCCGGCGGAAGGCAAAGTGCGTCTGATCGTTGGGCCAGGCGTGCAGAGCACGGGAAACGATGCGACCGCGGTTTCGACCAAGGCCCAGCATTTCGACTTCGAGGTGCGCAAGCCGTTCCGGGCCGAGTTTTCCTGCATGCGTGAAAACGCGAATGCGGACTGCACGCCGGTTTCCGGCGTGGGCGTTTCCTTCTCCGCGCCGATTCCGCGCGAGGAGGCGCGCAAGATCCGGCTGCGCACGCCCACCCAGGAAATCGTGCCTGCGCCCGACGACGACGCGTTCGATGCGGATGTCACGAACGTCTGGTTCGAAGGACCCTTCCCGGAAAAGGCGCAACTGACGCTGACCTTGCCCGAAGGGCTCAAGGACGATGCAGGCCGCACACTGAGCAATGCCGGTGATTTTCCCCTGGGCTTCAGGACGGCGGCCTATCCGTCCCTGGTCAAGTTCGCCGCTGCGCCGTTCGGCGTGGTGGAACGTTTCGCCGAGGCGCCTTCAGGGGGATCCGACGACGATTATCCCGCCGTCGTACCGGTGACGGTCCGGAACGTGGAGTCCGCGCTGGGCGCCGATGCGCTGTCCGTCAGTCCGGGCACGGTGAACGGCCTGAGCACGCAGAACGATATCGAAGTGCTGCGCTGGTACGCCCGGCTGCAGCGTCTGGAGCAGGGGCGCTGGAGCGCGGGGCAGCTATCGGCCATCATGGCCGACCGCGAGCCCAGCTACGGCAACAATGAAACGCAGATTGATGTGCGCGGCTTTTCCGCATTGCGCGGACAGCCGAATGTCGTGCGCCGGGTGCTGCCCGGTGCTTCGGGCCGAGATCAGCGCCCGTTCGAGGTGATCGGCGTGCCTTTGTCGGGGCCCGGCTTCCATGTGCTGGAAATCGAATCCGCGCAGCTCGGGCGCTCGCTGCTGGAAGACGGACAGCCCATGTATGTGCGCACCGGGATCCTGATGACGAACCTTGCAGTGCACGTCAAGAAAGGACGGGACGATCTGCTGGTGTGGGTGACGACGCTGGACGAGGGGCAGGTGGTTCCCGATGCGCAGGTATCCGTGTTGTCCTGCGATGGGTCGCAACTGGCCTCAGGTGTGACCGGTGTGCACGGCGCATTGCACCTGACCGATCCCATGGAGTATCCGGAATATTGCAGCAGCACGGGGCTGGGCGGGGTGTATGTTTCCGCACGCATTCCCGCCGACCACCCGCAGGCCCGGGGAAAGGCGGAGTTCTCGTTCGCCTTTTCCGGCTGGGACAGGGGAATAGAGCCCTGGCGCTTCAATATTCCCGTCAGCACTTCGCCGACGCCTACGGTCAAGGCGCATACCGTGTTCGATCGCACCCTGCTGCGCGCGGGGGAAACCGTATCAATGAAGCACTATATCCGCAGCCTGACACGGGACGGCTTCGCGCTGCCCTCGCAGGAAGCGCTGCCCGATCGGCTGGTGGTCATGCATGACGGCTCCGGCCAGGAGTACGAGCAGAAGATCGAATGGCAGGCTTCGGAGTCGGGAGGGCTGTCCGCGCAGAACGTGATGGAGCTGCCGAAGACTGCAAGGCTGGGTTCCTATTCCGTCTATCTGCGCGGAGAAAACTATGTCTGGCACGAGACGGGAAGCTTCAATGTCGAGGAGTTCGTGCTGCCGCTGCTGACGGGCAACCTGCAGATTTCCGGGCCGAAGCAGGACGGCGTGCTGGTGGCGCCGGCCGCCGTGGATGCCTCCGTGCAACTGGCCTATGTATCGGGCGGGGCGGCGTCCGGGCTGGATGTGCAGCTTTCCGCCGTGGCGCGCGACATGCCGGTCTCGTTCGAGGGCTATGAGGCCTATGAATTTTCGCCTCCCTATCCGGGCGAAGGCTCGGGGGAGGATGCCGAGGGCGCTTCGCAGCCGGTAGGCCAGCGCCTGTTCCTGGACAAGGCCGCCGTCAGGCTGGACGGCGCGGGCGGGGCAAGCGTGCCCGTCGAGAAATTGCCGCAGGTCAGCCGTCCCCAGCAGTGGCTGTTCGAGGCCAGCTTCAGGGATCCGAACGGGCAGGTGCAGACCCTGAGCCAGACGGCCAACGTCTGGCCGTCCGCCGTGCAGGCGGGCATCAGGGTCAGCCGCTGGGTGCAGGTCGGCCAGTCGGCCGAGATCCATGTAGTGGCGCTGTCGCCGTCGGGCAAACCGCTGCCAGAAACGCAGGTGTCGGTGACGGCTTCCAGCCGGACGACCTATTCGACGCGCAAGCGCCTGGTGGGCGGGTTCTACAGCTATGACTCGCATACCCAGACGCGCACCCTGGGCAAGGTCTGCGAGGGCAAGACCGATGCCAGGGGAACGCTGGTCTGCTCAATGGAGCTGAATACGCCGGGAGAAATCCAGTTCAATGCGCGCGCGCTGGACGGCCAGGGCCGGGCGTCCGTGGCGCAATCTTCCGTCTGGGTGACGGGCGGCGATGAGCTCTGGTTCGGCGGCGAGAGCGCGGACCGGATCGACCTGATTCCCGACAAGCGCTCGTACGCGCCCGGCGATGTGGCCGAATTCCAGGTGCGCATGCCATTCAGGCAGGCCACGGCGCTGCTGGCGGTCGAACGCGAGGGCGTGCTGGCCATGCAGGTGGTCGAGCTGGAGGGCAAGGACCCGACCATCCGCCTGGGCATACGGCCAGAATGGGGTCCCAATGTGTACGTGTCTGTGCTCGCCTTGCGCGGCAGGCTGCGCCAGACCTCCTGGCATTCCTTCTTCTCCTGGGGCTGGCAGCGGCCGACCCAGTGGTACAAGGCATTCCGCAGCAGCGACCAGGGATACGCGGCGCCCACGCCGTTCATCGACCTGGCCAAGCCGGCCTTCAGGCATGGCGTCGCCGAGGTACAGGTATCGGATGTGAATGACCAGCTTCTGGTGGACGTGGCGCCGGAAAAACCGTCGTATCGTGTGCGGGATACGGCGACGGTGAACATCCGCGTGGCCCTGCCCGACGGCAAGCCCGCTTCCAATGCGACGGTCGCATTCGCCGCCGTCGACCAGGCCTTGCTGGAGCTTTCTCCCAATCGCAGTTGGGATCTGCTCGATGCCATGCGGCAGCGCCGCAGCTATGGCGTGCGCACGGCGACGACTCAGCTGGAGGTGATCGGCCGCAGGCATTATGGCCGCAAGGCGCTGCCGGCCGGCGGCGGGGGAGGCAAGAGCCCGACGCGGGAACTGCTGGATACGCTGCTGCTGTGGGAGCCGGAGATCAAGCTGGATGCGCAGGGGCGCGGCCGGATTCAGGTACCGCTGAATGACGCCATCACGCAGTTCGCTCTGGTCGCCATTGCGGATCACGGCGTATCGCGCTTCGGCACCGGCAAGTCCAGTCTGGTCACCGCTCAGGATATGCAGGTGATTGGCGGCATTCCTCCGCAGGTGCGCGAGGGCGATGCCTACGAGGCCATGGTGACGGTGCGCAATACGACATCGCGCTTCATGCAGGTGGAAGTCACCGCGTCCTATCGCCAGGGCGAGTCGGGCGATGCCGTCAGCCTGTCGCCGCAGACAATAGGCCTTGCGGCAGGATCGGCAAGCGCCGTGCGCTGGAACGTGCAGGCGCCGGTACTGGCCACGGATGCGGGCCAGGCCGAGCTGCAATGGGAGTTGCGCGCGATCGAGCGCAATGCGCCGGGAGGCGAGCAGGCGGAGGATGCGCTACGCATCAGCCAGCGGCTGGCGCCGGACGTGCCTGTGCGTGTGCGCCAGGCCACGCTGCTGCCGCTGGATGCGGACAATCCGGTCAGCCTGCCCATCGCATTGCCGAAGGGGGCTTTGCGCTTGCCATCGGGAGAACCCAGGGGCGATCTGAGGATATCCCTGCGCTCTCGTCTTGCCGTGGGCGGCATGCCGGGCGTGCACGACTGGTTCGAGGCCTATCCCTACACCTGCACGGAGCAACTGGCGTCCAGGGCGATCGGCATGCGGGATACGGGCCAATGGAAGGCGCTAGTCGCGCGCCTGCCGGATATGCTGGATAGCGACGGCCTGCTGGCCTATTTCCCGGGCATGCGCCAGGGCAATGAGGTGCTGACGGCCTATATTCTCAGCGCCAGCCATGAAGCAAGATCCATGGGGTTGTCGTTTGCGCTGCCCGCCGCGCTGGAGCAGCGGATGCTGCAGGGCCTGCAGGCTTTCGCCCAGGGGCGCATCGAGCGGGTGCGCTGGTCGCCGCAGCGGGACCTGGACCTGCGCAAGCTGACGGCGATCGAAGCCTTGTCGCGCTACGATGCCGCGTCACCGCGCCTGGTCGACAGCATCGCGATCGAGCCGGAACGCTGGCCGGTCGGCGCGCTGGTGGACTGGATGCAGATTCTGCAGCGCATGCCCAAGCTCAAGGACAGGGATGGTCAGTTGCGCAAGGTGGATGCGGAACTGCGCTCCCGCCTGCTCAGCCGCGGGACGCAGACCCTGGTGGGAGACAGCGGGCCGCAGGCGTCCTGGTGGCTGATGCATAGCCGCGCCACGGAGCAGGCGCGCCTGCTGCTGGCCGTGACGGATCAGCTGTCGTGGTCGGAAGATGTGCCGCGCATCGCGCAAGGGCTCCTTGCCATGCAAACGAACGGCGCCTGGCGCACCACGACGGAAAACCTGCTGGGCAGCCTGGCGCTGGAGAGATTCTCGCGCCAGTTCGAGCGCAAGCCGGTCAAGGGCCGGACGCTGGTAAGCCTGGGCGGAGGGCGGGATTCCGCCGTGGACTGGAATGCCTTGCCGGCCGGAGCCGCCGCCGACGATCTGTCGCAGGCATGGCCCGCGTCGGAAGAGACGCAGCCGCTGGATCTGCGGCATGAGGGCAGCGGACGGGTCTGGGTCGATGTGCAGGCCAGGGCAGCGGTACCGCACACGCAGCCGATAGCGGCCGGGTTCTCGCTGGACCGCAGCGTCACGCCCGTATACCAGGCCGTGCCGGGACAGTGGAGCATCGGCGATGTCTATCGCGTGCAGTTGCTGCTGCGCAGCCAGACGCCGGGCAGTTGGGTCGTGCTGAACGACCCCGTGCCCGCCGGCGCGACCATCCTGGGCAGCGGCCTGGGACGGGATTCGGCCATTGCGGCGCAGTCGCGAGTGGAGGAGCCGCAGGAGGCCAAGGGACCGTGGCCGACCTTTGTCGAACGCGGCTTCGATTCCTTCCGGGCGTATTACGAGTATCTGCCGACGGGCGAAACGACAGTGAGCTATACCGTGCGCCTGGGAACGGCGGGCGCCTTCCAGATGCCTGGTGCGCGAGTGGAGGCGCTGTACCAGCCGGATGTCCACGGCGTGCTGCCCGATGGCGGCGTCCTGCGCGTGCAGGATGGCGCAGCGGCGGCCAATCAGTAGCGCCATGGCCGTCGTGCGCAATGTCGCTTGCGCAGCCTTGCTGTGCGCCGCCATGGCTGTGGTACAGGCGGCGGGCTTGCCTTCGTTCGACGAGACGAGGCAGGCCTACCAGGCGTCGGATACGATGCTGCTGGATCGCAGCGGCCAGCCGCTGCAGCGGGTGCGCGTTGATTTCAACCAGCGGCGCGGCGACTGGATCGCCTACGAGCAGATGTCGCCGGCATTGCTGAGCGCAGTGCTGCAGTCCGAAGACAAGCGCTTCTGGTCGCATGCGGGCGTGGACTGGAAGGCGGTGGCAGGCGCGGCCTGGGATCGCGTCGCGCATGGCGCGCGCCGGGGCGCTTCCACCATTACCATGCAGGTGGCGGGACTGGTCGATCCGGATCTGAGGCGCGGCGAAGGGGGGCGCAGCCTGGCGGAGAAATGGAGTCAGGCAATGACGGCATGGGATCTGGAGGAGGCCTGGAGCAAGCCGCAGATCCTGGAGGCCTATCTGAACCTGGCGGCGTTTCGCGGAGAGCTGGTCGGAATCGACGCCTTGTCGCGTACGCTGTTCCGCAAGCATCCCTCGGGGTTGGACTGGCGCGAAGCGGCCCTTGCCGCGGTATTGCTGCGAGGCCCCAACGTATCGGCTCAAAGGCTGGAATCCAGGGCCTGCGCGCTGTTGCGCGAGCTTGGGCAGGAGGACGTCTGCCAGAGCCTGGGCGCCTTCATCGCCATCGTGCTGCAGCGTGGCGGCGCATGGGACGGGGTGGACAGGCAGGCGCCGCATCTTGCCCGCCTGCTCTTGTCTTCACTGAAGCGGGATGAACCGCTGCCGGAGACCTGGCAGACCTCGATCGATGGAGATCTCCAGCGGTTCGTGGCGGAGAGCATGAACCGGCACCTGCATATGCTGCGCGATGTCGATGTACGCGACGCCGCAGTGGTGGTGATGGACAACGAAACAGGAGAGATCCTGGCCTACGTCGGCTCGTCCGGCGCGGAATGGTCGGCGGCGGCGCAGGTGGATCATGCCACTGCGAAGCGTCAGGCCGGTTCGGCGCTCAAGCCTTTCCTGTATGCGCAGGCCATAGACCAGCAACGGATCACGGCGGCATCGCTGCTGCTGGACAGCCCGCTGAACCTGCAGACGGGCTCGGGCATCTATCTCCCGGGTAATTACGACGGCGGATTCTCCGGATGGGTCAGCGCGCGCACCGCGCTGGCTTCCTCATTGAACATTCCCGCGGTCAGGGTGCTGACCATGGTCACGCCCGAATCCTTCGCCGCGCAGCTCAACCGTTTCGGGCTGGGGCTGGATCGCGACGGCGGTTTCTATGGATACAGCCTGGCGCTGGGCAGCGCCGACGTGTCTCTGCTGGCGCTGACCAATGCCTATCGCGGCCTGGCGAACGGCGGAGTGCATGCCGGATGGACGCTGGACGCCGGCGGGAAGACGGAGGGCAATGGCAGGGTCATGTCGGCGCAAGCCGCCTGGATCGTGGCCGACATTCTTTCGGACAGGCATGCGCGCTCGCGCACGTTCGGCATGGACAGCCCGTTGAGCACGCCGTTCTGGACGGCGGTGAAGACAGGCACCAGCAAGGACATGAGGGACAACTGGTGCATGGGCTGGTCGGATCGCTATACCGTCGGCGTATGGGTGGGCAACAGCGAGGGAGCCAGCATGCGGGATGTCTCGGGCGTGACGGGCGCGGGGCCGATCTGGAACGACATTATGCGATATCTTCATCGCTCCCACCCTTCCGAGCAGCCGCACCCGCCTGCAGGCGTCGTAAGGCAGCCGCTCGTGTTCAAGGGCGTGCAGGAGCCGGCGAGGGTGGAAGCGTTTTTGGCGGATACGGCTGTATCCGAGGTCAGCCTGTCGACGCAGGAGCTGGATGAAGGCCCGCTGCTTCCATCCATTCTGTACCCGGTGGACGGAACCATCCTGGCGCTGGATCCGGACATCCCCATGGCGCACCAGCGCGTGCGCTTCGTGCTGGATGGCGTGCCCGACAATGTCGATGCCGACGGTTTCAAGTGGCTGGTGGAAGGAGTTGTCGCGGGCAAGGGCAATGGCGTGCTCTGGCAGCCTGAACCGGGCAGGCACCGCATCCGCCTGCTGGATCCTTCGGGCCTGGAGCGTGATTCCGTCACGATCCATGTCAGAGCCCCGGCTCGTACTTTACCAAGCTTGATGTGACGTCACGGTATTGCATGGCTACAATGCGTTGCTTCCTGAAGTGCAGCCGTTTTCATGGCTGGTAAAATTTTCCATGGCTTGTTGTTTTTCAGGCCGTTCCAGGGCGGCAGTGCGCTTTGGGATCCATTGTCTTTTTCTCGGAGGCCTAGCCGTAATGAATGCCATCTCCCTACTGAGCCGACTGGCCGCATCCGCATGCCTGCTTCTCTTGGCCGCATGCCAGACACCAACTACGAATACAGCCCAGCCGGACACGCAGGCCGGGACCGCCGCAGCGCAGCAGACGACAACACCGTCGCAGACGCAGGAGGCCCAGGCAGCCGGCCAGGATGAAGAGCAGGGGATTCCCGTCGCCGTGCTGCTGGCCGATACGGTTCAGCACGAAGGCTGGGTCAGTGTTTCCTTGAACGAAGGTTCGATGCTGTACCTGAATCCGGAGCCGATCGTGACCCGCAACGACCTGACCGGCGTGCAGGCGGGTTCCAGCCGCGACGGAGAGGGTCTGCTTGCCCTGGAGCTGAGCCAGCAGGCTTCCGAGCATGTGAAGCGCGTGACCACCGACAATCCCAAGCGTCGCCTGGCGCTGATCGTCGGCCGCACCCTGATGGCTGCGCCCGGCTATGCAGAGCCGGTCTCCACGGAGCAACTGGTGTTTGCCGTTGGTACCGAGCAGAATGCGACCGCCGCGGCCCGGGCCATTGCCGGCGTGCCGCAGGAAGGGGACGCAACTTCCACGCCGCCGCCGCAGCAGCCGCAACCGTCGCAGCAGCCCCAGCCATAACGCGGTTTCCGCCTGCACAGCAAAACGGCGCTCCCGACCCGGAGCGCCGTTTTGTTTTATGTGCCGGCCAGCACGGTATCGCCGTTCGGCCGCATGCGTTGTGTTTTTGTAGCGCCGGACAGAAAATGCTTGGGATTTTGTCGATTGGAAAATAAAATTATACGCGTTGCGTATATTTGAAAAGGGGCGAATGCCATGGCAGTCTCTCAACAAGTCTTCCTTCGCGATGCCATGCGTCGCCTGAATCTGACCCGCGATGTGTTTTCCATGCGCATCGGTGTCAAGCGCAGGGCGCTGGATACCTGGCTGCTGCCGGAAAGCTCGCAGGAATACCGCGCGATGCCAGAAGTGGTGTCGCGCTTCGTCACGGAAATCGTGGAAAACGACGCGCTGCTGCAAAAGTATGCGCAAAGCGCACAAAGCGGCCCCTTGCGCGATCGCATTGCTTATGACGGCAAGCATCAGCTGATTTCCGTCGATCAGTTCACGCGCGAATCCGCCGAAGAGTTCTTCCGCATCGCCGACCTGATGCAGCCCATTGCCCGCCGCCAGAAGGTATCGCGCGTGCTTGAGGGCGCAGTCCTGGGCAATCTGTTCTTCGAGGCCAGCACGCGCACACGCGTCAGCTTCGGCGCGGCTTTCTGCCGCCTGGGCGGCTCGGTGTGCGATACCACCGGTTTTACTTTTTCCTCCATGGCCAAAGGCGAGTCCATCTATGACACCAGCCGCGTCATGAGCGGCTACGTCGACGCCATGGTCATCCGCCACCCTGAGCAGGGCTCTGTCGCGGAATTCGCGCGGGCGACGAATATTCCCGTCGTCAATGGCGGCGATGGCGCGGGCGAGCACCCCAGCCAGGCGCTATTGGATCTGTATACCATCCTGACCGAGTTCTCGCGCCTGGGCAAACTGCTGGACGGCGCGCACATCGCCATGGTGGGCGATCTGAAGTACGGGCGCACGGTGCATTCGCTCATCAAGCTGCTGGCGCTGTACAAAGGCCTGAAGTTTTCGCTGATTTCGCCCAAGGGCCTGGAAATGCCGGATTACATTCTGGACCAGATCAGCAAGCATGGACATGTCGTTGAGCCGTCCAACGAGCTGAAAGACATGGCGGGGGCGGACGTGATCTACACGACCAGGGTGCAGAAAGAGCGTTTCGCCGCTGAAGAGCTGGAGGGCTACAGTCCGCAATTCCAGGTCAGCAAGGCCGTAGTGGACCAGTTCTGCGGACCCGATGTCATCATCATGCACCCGCTGCCGCGCGATAGCCGCGAGGGCGCGCACGACCTCAGCGTGGACCTGAACGATGATCCGCGCCTGGCCATTTTCCGCCAGACGGACAACGGCATTCCCGTGCGCATGGCGATTTTCGCCGTGCTGCTGGGCGTAGAGGGGCTGGTGCAGCATTCGCTGCGCGACGTAACCTGGAGCCCGCCGTCGCACATCGGCCCGGACGATACGGTATTCCACGGATTGGACTGAAGACGGGCCAGGGCGCGGTTCTCGCGCCCATGGCGTTTGCAGGCGCGCCGGGCAACCCGGCGCGTTTTGCTTTCTGTTTTTTCAAGGGTTGCGCAGGACCGCCGCTGCCGGGAAATCCCGCGGCGCGCTTCAGCGGGCGGGCCAGCGTCCGCCCAGCAGTTCGGTGGCGCGTTGCGCCGCATCGAGAATCATTTTGGACTGGCGCTTGATGCTCTCGTCGGTGAAGCGTTCCTTGGGGCCCGACAGCGAGATGGCGCCAAGGCATTCGTTGTCGGTGCCGAATACCGCTACGGCGACGGCCGCGCAATTGGGGTCGCGCTCGCCCAGGGAGATTGCCAGCACGTTGGCCCTGGTGGGGATGGCGCCCGTGCCATGGAAGGCGGTGATCAGCCTGCCGGCGGCGCCGCGATTGATGGGCAGCAGGTCTCCCGCATTGATGTGGTCCAGCGTGGAGTGGTGCGAGTCGATGCGCAGCAGGCAGATGCGATGATCCTGGTCGTGGTAGGCATGGAAGGATGCGCTCTCGGTGCCTTGTTCGACCAGTTCCGCCAGTATGGGCTTGAGGACGGAGGAAACGCGGTAGGTGGCCTCGTATGCGCGTCCCAGTTCGTGCGCATACGAGCCCAGGGCATAGCGTCCGTCTTCGCGCCGTATGACCAGCGCGGAGCGCTCTAGCGATGCCAGCAGGCGCAGCAGCGTGCTTTTATAGTAGCCCGTGGCGCGGGCGAGGTCCGCCAGCGTTATGGGAGAGGATTGCCGGGCGACGGTCCGCAGAATGGAGATGGCTCTGTCGACTGCGGCAACGCCGCCACTACTGCTGTCTTGTTCCTGGGTCATGTTCGGCTGTGCTTGAATACGGGTGCTGCCGATTATGCCATACCGGCTGCTGGAGCTGCAGGCGGATGGGGGTTGCACATGCGGGCCGGAGAGCGAAACAGCCCCCGAAGGCCGGATGGCATTTCCGGCTTTCGGGGGCTGTTCTCGGGTGCTGTGCGTTGGCGCGATCAGGCTTTGGCTTTTTCGAACACGAGGCTGATCGCGGGCGCGTACTTGTCGCCGTGGCCGTCGGCGATGGCGGCTTCGAAGCAGGCGACGAGATTCTTGGCGCCCGTGGCGTCCACGCCCACCGACTCGGCCAGGGCCACCGCGTATTCCAGGTCTTTCTTCGCATAGGACACAGGGAAGGCTCGCTCGGGGAATACCTGCGGGGCGATGGCTTTCATGCCGTGGTTGCGCAGGGCGAAGCTGTCGGCCGAACCCGTGGACAGGGCCGAGAACAGGCGCTCGGGATCCACGCCGGCGCGCGCGCCGATGGCCCTGGCCTCGGACAGCGCCAGCACGGTTTCGTAGAGCACCATGTTGTTGAGGATCTTCACGACCTGGCCCGCGCCGACGTCGCCGGCATGGATGATGTCGGCCGCGAAGCATGCGATGAGGGGCTGGATGCGCGGGAACAGGGCATCGGAGGCGCCGGCCGGCACTGCCAGGGTGCCGGCTTCGGCGGCCGAGCGGGTGCGCATGACGGGCGCATCGGCGAATTCGATGCCGCGCTCGGCAAGCTTGGCCGCCAGCTCGCGCGTCAGGGGGGCGGGCGATGTGCTCAGGTCGACGATGACCTGGCCCGCGCGGCACAGCGCCAGCAAGCCGTTGGCGCCGTCGCCTTCCACCACGCTCTGGACGACCTTGCCCGAGGGCAGGGACATGAAGATGATGTCGGCGCGTTGCGCGATCTCGGCGATCTCGGCCTTTTGCACGCCGTGGGCGGCCAGGCGCTCCAGCGGGGCGTCGTCGCGGTCCGCGGCGAGGACGAGGCTGCCGGTCTTCGTCGCCAGGTGGCGGCACATGGGTTCGCCCATGACGCCGACGCCAATGAAACCGATGGTCTTGAATTCAGACATATGAAATCCTGTGATTGAGATGATCGAATGCCGGGCCTCAGGGCATGTTGCGCGGGTCCATGCTCCAGTAGATGCCTTTGCTTTGCTGATACAGGCGCATGCCGGTCACGCCTTTCTCGCGGCCCATGCCGCTTTCCTTGAAGCCGCCGAACGGAGTGGAGATCGACAACTGCTTGTAGGTGTTGATCCAGACCAGGCCTGTCTGCAGGGCGCGCGCCACTCGCCATGCGCGCTGGTAGGAGCTGGTCCAGATGCCGGACGCAAGGCCGTAGGAACTGTCGTTGGCCTGTGCGATGAGATCGGTTTCGTCTTCGAACGGCAGCACGCACAGTACCGGGCCGAATATCTCTTCGCGCGCGCAAGTGGCGCGGTTGTCGAGGCCGGCGATGATGGTCGGCAGGAAGAATGCGCCATCGGCCAGCCCGGCGGCTTCGGGCCGCTTGCCGCCCAGCAGGATCTTGCCGCCTTCGGCCGCGGCGCTGGCCACGTATTTTTCGACGCGGTCGCGCTGGGTGAAGCTGGCCATGGGGCCCATTTCCGATGCGGGATCGTCGGGCAGGCCGACCTTGATGCGGCCGGCCCGCTCGACCAGCAGCGAAACCAGGCGGTCGTATGCGCTGCGCTGGACGAACAGGCGCGAGCCGGCGACGCAGGACTGGCCGCTGCCTTCGAAGATGCCGCCCATGATGTTCTCGACGGCGGCCTCCAGGTTGGCGTCGTCGAAGACGATATGCGGCGATTTTCCGCCCAGCTCCAGGGCCGCGGGGATCAGGCGTTGCGCGGCGGTCACGCCAATGGCCCGGCCGGTGGCTGTGCCGCCGGTGAAGGACACCATGTTGACGCCGGGATGCTCGACCAGCCATTTGCCCGTGGTGGCACCAAGGCCCGTGAGCACGTTCAGGATGCCGGGAGGCAGGCCCGCCTCCAGCGCGATTTCGCCCAGGAGCAATGCGGGAGAGGGGGTGACTTCCGAAGGTTTCAGGATGACAGCGTTGCCGGCCGCCAGCGCGGGAGCGAGCTTTTGCGCTTCCATCGTCAGGGGCGAGTTCCAGGGTGTGATGGCTGCTACTACGCCGTAGGGCTCGTAGGCCGTCATGGACAGGTAGTTGCCTCGGGAAGGCGTGATTTCGGCGCCCAGCGTTTCGCAGACTCCGGCGTAGTAGCGGAAGGTTGCCGCGGCGCTGGCGGCCTGGGCCTTGCATTCCGCCCACACCTTGCCGTTTTCCGTCATTTGCAGGCGGGCCAGGTCATCGGCGCGTTCGGTGATGCCTGCGGCGATCCTGTGCAGGATTTGCGCCCTGGCATGCGGAAGCATGTCGCGCCATGCCGGATCCGCGGCGGCGGCGGCCGAGGATTGCACGGCGGCGTCGACGTGCTCTTGGCTGGCCGAAGACAGACGATAGTTGACCTTGCCCGTGGCGGGGTTGACGGACTCGAAAAAGTCCTGGTGATTGGTGATCCACTTTCCGTTGATCAGAAAGCCCCTGGGGGTATTTTCGGATGACATGTTGCCGAGCTCCTGTGGCATGACGGATTTCTGCTTTGAGATATCTATTACATTGTTCTGTTAGAAAG
>LUYO01000017.1:0-20532 GCA_001603295.1 Rhodobacterales bacterium Alpha_02 | reverse complement strand
GGCGGCGAGGTGGTGGCGCCGACCGAGCCGCTCCGCGAGTGGCTGGTTTAGCTGCATCCGCCCCTTTCTTCCGTCTCAAGCCCGCCATCCGGCGGGCTTTTTCATGAGGAACTCCCTATGCCCGATTTTGTCCTCGGCGAGCGCAGCCGCGCAAAGCTCGTCGGTGTCCACCCGCGCCTTATCGCCGTCGTCGAGCGGGCGATCCAGCTCACCACCCAAGACTTCTCGGTCACGGACGGGCTCCGAACGCTTGACCAGCAGAAGCGTTTGGTGGCCTCCGGTGCCAGCAAGACCATGCGCAGCATGCACCTCGCCCAACCGGACGGCTTCAGCCATGCGGTCGATCTCGTGCCCTATGCCAACGGGGCGCCGCGTTGGGACTGGGCTTTGATCCGCCCTGTGGTCCTCGCCGTGCGCACGGCGGCAATCGAGGCCGGCGTTCCGCTCGTGTGGGGCAGCGTCTGGGACCGGCGGCTCAACGATTTGCCGGCCGACATTTCCGGCCTGAATGTGGCGATCGAGGCCTACAAGGCGCGCCATCCCGGCCCCGACTTCCTGGACGGCCCGCACTACCAGATGGCCTGATGGCCGCGGAGATGACCAGTATGGAGCGCTCCTGGAAATGGCGGCGGTGGGCAGTGTTCTCCACGCTCGCCGTCTGTGACGGCATCCTGATTTACCTGACCCTGTTCGGGCCGGACACGCGCCTGAGCCAGGACATCGCCAACGGCGCGCTCCTGCTGCTGGCGGCCATTGTCAACGGCTATGTGTTCGGCGCGACCTGGGACGACAAAATCAAGGGCGGCGAGCGGCTGCAGGACCGTCCACCACCGGAGGGAGGGCCTCGGCCATGATCATCACATGGTTCCTGAACAAGTTTGGTCTCGCCGGTGTCCTGATCGCCGGGCTGCTCGTGTTCTATGAAGGCGTGCCCGGCGTCAATTACGTCACACCGGTCCTTCGCATTGTGCCCGGCCTTGGTGAGGCGGTCGACGACCTCGCCCAGGGGCGCGTTGGCCGGTCCTACCAGCGCGGCCGGGACGAGGAGCGCGCTGCCGCCGAGCAACAGCGCCTACTCTGGGAAGACCGCAAGCGGGTGGAGATCGCCGGCATCGAGGCCGGGTATCTCGACGACCGGCGAACGGCCAAGGACGCCCTCGCGGCGCTCGAACGGGAACTCTCCGATGCGAAAATCTCTGGCAATCCTCGCGGCTGTCCTGATGCTGTCCCTGCCAGCCTGTCAAAGCGCCTCAACGTGGTCGGGCGCCCATCTGCTTCCACAAGCGCTCCTTGAGGGCTGTGACGACCCGGTCGCACTACCGGCCCGCGACATTGCCACATCGGACGTAGCGCGGCTCTGGGGCGCCGACCGCGCCGCCCTTGGCGACTGCCGCGATCGGCACCGTGCCTTGGCCGCCGCGGCTCATGCCCTCGAAACGAAGTAGGACGTCATGGACGACGAAGAAAGCATCAGGGCAATCGCCCGCGAGGCTGCTAGAGAGGCCGTCTCCGAGACCTTCCTTGCCCTCGGCATCCCGACCGAGAGCCCCGACGCGGTGATCGAGGCGCAGGCCGATTTCCGCTTCGTGCGTGACCTTCGCAAGTCCACCGACGCGGTGAAGCGCCAAGGCCTCCTGACGGTGACCATCCTGCTGGTAAGCGGGTTGGCCGGATTGATCTGGATGTCGCTTAGGGGCGGCGGCCCCCACTGACCCTATAATCTGAATAGTGTTTTGCCCCGTCCGGAAATCCCGGGCGGGGCTTTTTTGCGCCTATGTGCCGACGCTTGCTCGGAACGACGGAGAAGCTGGTTAAGGATCTTCGCGGCTGCCGCTGGCGACGATCTTGATGGAATCGTCAGGCAAAGGACGCTGCAATGCCTTGGCCTCGGGCCATGGCGCCCGCATCCAGACATCGACTTCCTCGGCCGTGGTGAGGATCACCGGCATGGCCTTGGGATGGATGGGCTTGACGATTGCATTCGCGTCGGTGGTCAAGAACCCATAAAGCTGGTGTTCTCCCTCGACGGGATCGGCCTTTGTGCCCCGTATCCCGGTCCATGTGGTCCACACCCCAGCGAAGAAGAACAACGAGCGCTCGTCATCGAGGGCAAACCATGTCGGGGTCTTGCGCGGCTTGGTATCGGCGTACTCGCAAAAGGACGACGCCGGCACGACGCATCTGCTCTCCGGCCCGAGCCAGCGCCGCCACCAACCCGAGTCCGTATTGCGAATGTTGGTGATCGGTGAGCCGCCGTAGGTGGCCGGTCCAGGCATCCCCCAGCGCATGCGCAAGATCTCGCGGCCATTCGGGCTCTGGCGCACGACGGGCGCCAGTTGGTCGGGGAAGATGGCCGGTTGCGGCTCGAGGTTGCCAGTATGGTCCACCATCGCCTTGGCTATGGCCCGGATCGCCTCGGGGGCTCTGGTCAGGCTGTAGAGATTGCACATGGTCTAGGCTCCCTGTTTCCCGCCACATTCTGTCAGTTGTTCCCCGAATGTTCCAGTGACATCATCGCGGCATGGATAGGACCTTTGAAATCGCCACCCACTTTGGGCTTTCGATCCGCGAGGCCGAGGCTGCTGGATGGGCGGCGCTCGCGGTGGAGTGCGCTCCATGTGGCACCACTACGCATATCAGCCTATGGCGGCTACGACAGACATCCCGGGTCGGCTTCGTCCAGGAGGTCGTGGGCCGAATGCACTGCCATGCATGCGGGGCAGCGCCGTCGGCGTCCTACCTCGTCCGTGAGGTCAAGAAGCCCGATCCACTCAAGTCGCTCACCTACAGAGTCGAGGAATGGTCGGATGGTGCGGTCCGACCGCATCAGATATTGGCGGCGTGTCACTCGGTGACCGTGGCGCACGCAGCGTTTGACGTGGACCATAAGGAGACCCCGCACCGCACTTTGCTGCTGCGCCAGGGAACCTATGTCATTCGCTCGACGCTTAGAGATCCACCGCCGACTAACGTCCTGCCTATGGCGCCGTCTCGCCCTGTGGAAGATACCGTGCCCCTTCGAATGCGCAGGGCCAAATAATCGGCGACAAAAATGAATCGCCCTATCCGGACCTCGGGGCAGGGCCTTTTGTTGCTTCGCAGGCCCGTGGGCAGTAAAGCGGGATCGCTAGGACGAACCTTGCCTCATACCTTAGCCGTGGGTACTAAATCGGCGACGTCTCAATTCGATCTTGTCGCCTTCCAAGCTGAATACGAGGGTTCGATTCCCTTCACCCGCTCCAGCCTTCTCCCTTTAGCATTCCTTCAGACGGCCACGGCTTGCGGCTTGCGTCCGGGCATCGGCCGGAAGGTCGAGGCGATCAGGAAGGCGCCGAGCCCCATGCCGAACGAGCCGATGTACAGCCAGCGGTAGCTCGACGTGGCGTCGTAGATCATGCCGCCGACCAAGGGCCCGGCGGCCATGCCGAGGCTGCCGGCCATCGCCGTGCCGCCGATCACCGTGCCCATCATGCGCAGCGGGAAGTTCTCGCGCACCAGCACGGCGTAAAGCGGCATGATGCCGGCGTAGATGAAGCCGAACAGCGCGGCCACCGAGTAGAAGCTGGCGAGGTTGCCGGCGAAGATGTAGGCAAGCGCCCCGAAGGACTGGGCCAGCAGGCCGAGCACCAGCACCCGCTTGGCGCCGAAGCGGTCGCCCATCAGGCCGAAGGCGATGCGGCCGCCCATGCCCGCCAGACCCTCGACGCTGTAGATGGTGACGGCGGCGATCATCGGGATGCCGCAGGTCACCGCATAGCTGACGGTGTGAAAGATCGGTCCCGAGTGGGTGGCGCAGCAGAAGAAGTTGGTGAAGACGAGGATGAGGAAGGGCGGCGAGCGCAGTACCTCGGCGGTCGTCATGCCGCCGGTCGGATCGGCCTCGGCGGCCGCTGCCGGATGGGCGCCCTGCAACACCGGCGGCTGGCGGATCAGCAGCGCCGTCGGCAGCATGATGGCGGCGGCGAAGCCGGCGAGGATCAACATCGACGTTCGCCAGTCGTGGCCGGTGATCAGCCAGGCGGCGAAGGGCGCCATGGTCAGCGGCGCCATGCCCATGCCGGCCGACACCAGCGACACGGCGAGGCTGCGGTGGGTGTCGAACCAGGCGGTGACGGAGGTCATCAGCGGCGTCATGATGGCGGCGGCCGCGCTGCCAACCATCACGCCGAACACCACCTGGAAGAACAGCAGCGACGGCGACAGGCCGGCGAGAGCCAACCCCAGCGACAACAGCGACGCGCCGATCAGCACCACCGGTCGCGCGCCCCAGCGGTCGGTGAGGTTGCCCCAGATCATGCTGGTGAAGGCCATGGCGAGGAAGCCGATGGTCATGGCGCTGGAAATGCCGGTCACCGACCAGCCGCTCGCCTCCGACATCGGCCTCAGGAACACCGGCAGCGCGAACACCGCGCCCATGGCGACGCAGCCGATCAGGCCGCCGGCCGCCACGATCACCCACCTGTAGCGGGAGTTTTCCATGCGTCCGCTCCTCTCCATGGCTTATCCGTAATTCCTCGTAGAAAGGGGTAAACCCGTTCCGGTGCCGCCGCAAGCGTCCGACGGGACGCCGAGGGACCGGACATGGCCGCCCTTCGCCCTGTTGCGAACTTGAATTTTCAGGACAAACGGTCCATATGGCTCAACCTCGGTGCCGACAGCTCTTTTGCGGGGAGAGCGGCGCGAAAGAGGGCTTGAACCCGGCGTTAAAAGGCACTATTCGAGCCGCCAACCGGCCGCCCGGTTCGGGGGCAAAGCACGAAAAGGCCCCATCAAACCTTTCGAGAGAGACGAAGCGATGGCCAAGGAAAAGTTTTCGCGGACGAAGCCGCACTGCAACATCGGCACGATCGGTCACGTCGACCATGGCAAGACGTCGCTGACTGCGGCGATCACCAAGGTTCTGGCCGAGACGGGCGGAGCGACGTTCAAGGCCTATGACCAGATCGACGCGGCTCCGGAAGAGAAGGCGCGCGGCATCACCATCAACACGGCGCACGTCGAGTACGAGACGACGAACCGTCACTACGCGCACGTCGACTGCCCCGGCCACGCCGACTACGTCAAGAACATGATCACCGGCGCCGCCCAGATGGACGGCGCGATCCTGGTGGTCTCGGCGGCCGACGGCCCGATGCCGCAGACCCGCGAGCACATCCTGCTGGCCCGTCAGGTCGGCGTTCCGGCCATCGTCGTCTACCTCAACAAGTGCGACATGGTCGACGATCCGGAGCTTCTCGAGCTGGTCGAGATGGAAGTGCGCGAGCTTCTGTCGTCCTACGACTTCCCCGGCGACGACATCCCGATCGTCAAGGGTTCGGCGCTGGTGGCGCTGGAGGGCGGCGATCCGGTGCTGGGCCATGACTCGATCCTCGAGCTGATGACCCAGGTCGACGCCTACATCCCGCAGCCGGATCGTCCGGTCGACCAGCCGTTCCTGATGCCGATCGAGGACGTGTTCTCGATCTCCGGCCGCGGCACGGTGGTGACCGGCCGCGTCGAGCGCGGCATCGTCAAGGTCGGCGAGGAAGTCGAGATCGTCGGCATCCGTCCGACCACCAAGACGACGGTGACCGGCGTCGAGATGTTCCGCAAGCTGCTCGACCAGGGCCAGGCGGGCGACAACATCGGCGCGCTGCTGCGCGGCACCAAGCGCGAGGACGTCGAGCGCGGCCAGGTGCTGTGCAAGCCGGCTTCGGTGAACCCGCACACCAAGTTCAAGGCCGAAGCCTACATCCTGACCAAGGAAGAGGGTGGCCGTCACACGCCGTTCTTCACCAACTACCGCCCGCAGTTCTACTTCCGCACGACGGACGTGACCGGCGTGGTGACGCTGAACGAAGGCGTCGAGATGGTGATGCCGGGCGACAACGTGACGATGAACGTCCAGCTGATCGTGCCGATCGCCATGGAGGAGAAGCTCCGCTTCGCCATCCGTGAAGGCGGCCGTACCGTCGGCGCCGGCGTCGTCGCTTCGATCGTCGAGTAATTGATCGTTTCGGGGTGATACGGGGCGGGGTTCGCTCCGCCCGCGTCTCCTCTAGAGGTAAAGAAATGAACGGTCAGAATATCCGTATCCGTCTCAAAGCGTTCGATCATCGTATCCTCGATGCCTCGACGCGCGAGATCGTCAACACGGCCAAGCGCACGGGCGCGCAGGTCCGGGGCCCGGTTCCGCTTCCGACGCGAATCGAGAAGTTCACGGTCAACCGCTCGCCCCACATCGACAAGAAGAGCCGCGAACAGTTCGAGATGCGCACTCACAAGCGCCTCCTGGACATCATCGATCCGACCCCGCAGACCGTGGACGCGCTGATGAAGCTCGACCTCGCGGCCGGCGTGGACGTCGAGATCAAGCTCTGAGAACAAGAGCCGGGTTGAGAGAGAACGCTATGCGCTCAGGTGTCATTGCACAGAAGGTCGGCATGACCCGCGTCTACAACGACGCAGGCGAGCATGTTCCCGTGACGGTTCTCAAGCTAGAGAACTGCCAGGTGGTCGCTCACCGTACCGAAGAAAAGAACGGCTATACCGCGCTCCAGCTGGGCGCCGGTACGGTCAAGGTCAAGAACGTCTCGAAGGCGCTGCGCGGCCACTTCGCCGTGGCGCAGGTCGAGCCGAAGCGTGAAGTCGCCGAGTTCCGGGTGTCGCCCGAGAACCTCATCGAGGTTGGGGCCGAGCTGACGGCCGACCATTTCGTCGCCGGCCAGTTCGTCGACGTCACCGGTACCTCGATCGGCAAGGGCTTCGCCGGCGCCATGAAGCGCTGGAACTTCCACGGCGGCCGCGCCACCCACGGTAACTCGGTGTCGCACCGCGTTCTGGGTTCGACCGGTCAGCGTCAGGATCCGGGCAAGGTCTTCAAGAACAAGAAGATGCCTGGCCATCTCGGCGACGAGCGCGTGACCACGCAGAACCTGAAGATCGTGCGCACCGACGCCGATCGCGGTCTGATCCTGGTCGAGGGCGCGGTCCCCGGTGCCAAGGGCGGCTGGATCCTCGTCCGCGACGCGGTCAAGAAGAAGCTTCCGGAAGGTGTTCCCACCCCGGGCAAGTTCCGCAAGGCGGCGCCCGCTGCGACTGCGGAGGCAGGTGAGTGATGGAACTCGAAGTCAAGACCCTCGATGGCGCCGTTGCCGGGACGGTCGCGCTCTCGGACGAGATCTACGGTCTCGAGCCGCGCGCCGACATCCTGCAGCGCGTGGTGCGCTGGCAGCTTGCCAAGCGCCGGGCCGGCACCCACAAGACTCTGACCCGTACAGAGATCACCAAGACCGGCAAGAAGATGTACCGGCAGAAGGGCACCGGCGGCGCCCGTCACGGCAACAAGGCGGCTCCGCAGTTTCGTGGCGGCGGCAAGGCCTTCGGCCCCGTGGTGCGCAGCCACGAGCACGACCTGCCCAAGAAGGTTCGGGCCCTCGGCCTGAAGCTCGCCCTGTCGGCCAAGGCCAAGGGTGCCAACATTTTCGTCCTGGACGAGGCGGTCGCCGCCGAGGCCAAGACGAAGGCCCTGAAGACGAAGCTCGCCGCGCTCGGTCTCACCAACGCGCTGATCATCGACGGCGCTTCGCCGCAGGATCAGTTCCGCCTGGCGGCCCGTGCCATCCCGCAGATCGACGTGCTGCCCGTGCAGGGCATCAACGTCTACGACATCCTGCGGCGTGACACGCTGGTTCTCACCAAGGCGGCCGTGTCGGCGCTCGAGGAGCGGTTCAAATGACCAATCTGAAGCACTACGACATCATCCGCACGCCGGTGGTCACCGAAAAGGCGACCATCCAGGCTGAAAACAACAAGGTGGTCTTCAACGTTGCCCGGACCGCCACCAAGCCGGAGATCAAGGCTGCCGTCGAGCAGCTGTTCTCGGTGAAGGTGAAGAGCGTCAACACGCTCGTGCGCAAGGGTAAGACGAAGCGCTTCCGGGGCATCATCGGCACCCAGTCCGACGTGAAGAAAGCGGTCGTGACCCTCGAGGAGGGGCACTCGATCGACATCACGACGGGCCTCTGATCCGAGCGGCAGGACGATTATGGCACTCAAATATTACAAGCCGACGACCCCGGGCCAGCGTCAGTTGGTCCTCGTCGATCGCTCCGAGCTTCACAAGGGCGCGCCGGTGAAGGCGCTGACCGAAGGTCTGTCCAAGACCGGCGGTCGCAACAACCTCGGCCGTATCACCGCCTACCATCGCGGCGGCGGTCACAAGCGCTCCTATCGCCTCGTCGACTTCAAGCGTCGCAAGCTCGGCGTTCCCGCCGTGGTCGAGCGGCTGGAGTACGACCCGAACCGCACCGGCTTCATCGCCCTCATCAAGTATCAGGACGGTGAACTGAGCTACATCCTGGCCCCGCAGCGGCTCTCGGTTGGTGACACCGTCATCGCCGCCGCCGCCGCCGACGTGAAGCCCGGCAATGCGATGCAGCTGTCGGCCATCCCGGTCGGCACGCTGGTCCACAATGTCGAGCTGAAGCCGGGCAAGGGTGGCCAGATCGCCCGGTCGGCCGGCTCCTACGCCCAGATCGTCGGCCGCGACCAGGGTTACACCGTCGTGCGCCTCAACTCCGGTGAGCAGCGCAAGGTGCTCGGCACGTGCTTCGCCACCATCGGCGCCGTGTCGAACCCCGACCACGCCAACGTGTCGATCGGCAAGGCCGGTCGCAACCGCTGGCTGGGCAAGCGTCCGGTCAACCGCGGCGTGACGATGAACCCGATCGACCATCCGCACGGCGGCGGCGAAGGCCGCACTTCGGGCGGCCGTCACCCGGTCACCCCGTGGGGCAAGCCGACCAAGGGCAAGAAGACGAGGTCGAACAAGTCCACGGACAAGTTCATCGTCCGTAGCCGCCACGCGCGCAAGAAGTCGCAGTAAGAGAGAGGAACGACCGTGACTCGTTCGGTTTGGAAAGGCCCGTTCGTCGACGGCTACCTCCTCAAGAAGGCGGAAGTCAGTCGCGCCAGCGGCCGCAATGAAGTCATCAAGATCTGGAGCCGCCGCTCCACGATCCTGCCGAATTTCGTCGGACTGACGTTCGGCGTCTACAACGGCCAGAAGCACATCCCGGTGTCGGTGAACGAGGACATGGTGGGGCACAAGTTCGGCGAGTTCGCGCCGACCCGCACCTACTATGGCCATGGCGCCGACAAGAAGGCGAAGAGGAAGTAACCCATGGGCAAGCCGAAGCGTGAACGCACGCTCGCCGACACTGAGGCGCAGGCGGTGACCCGCAACCTCCGCGTCTCGCCGCAGAAGCTCAACCTTGTCGCGGCGCTGATCCGCGGCAAGAAGGTCAACACGGCCCTGGCCGATCTCACCTTCTCGCGCAAGCGCATTGCCGGCGACGTGAAGAAGACGCTGGAGTCGGCGATCGCCAATGCCGAGAACAACCACGACCTCGACGTCGACGCGCTCGTCGTCAAGGAAGCTTTCGTGAGCAAGGGCCTCGTCATGAAGCGCTTCTCGCCGCGGGCTCGTGGTCGCGTTGGCCAGATCCAGAAGCCTTTTGCGAACCTGACCATCGTGGTTCGTGAAGTCGAGGAGACCGCCTGATGGGTCACAAAGTCAATCCGATCGGTCTGCGTCTCGGCATCAACCGGACCTGGGACTCGCGCTGGTTCGCCGGCAAGACCGAATACGGCGCGCTGCTGCATGAAGACCTCGCCATCCGCAACTTCCTCTTCGAGGAGCTGAAGGCGGCGGCGGTCTCCAAGATCGTCATCGAGCGTCCGCACAAGAAGTGCCGCGTCACCATCCACTCGGCTCGTCCGGGCGTGGTGATCGGCAAGAAGGGTGCGGACATCGAGAAGCTGCGCAAGCAGATCGCCAAGTTCACCGCCTCGGAAGTGCATCTCAACATCGTCGAGGTGCGCAAGCCCGAGACCGATGCGACGCTGATCGCCGCGTCGATCGCCCAGCAGCTCGAGCGCCGCGTGGCCTTCCGCCGTGCGATGAAGCGTTCGGTGCAGTCGGCGATGCGTCTCGGTGCCGAAGGCATCCGCATCAACGCCGGCGGCCGTCTGGGCGGCGCCGAAATCGCCCGCCTGGAGTGGTATCGCGAGGGCCGCGTGCCCCTGCATACTCTGCGCGCCGACATCGACTACGGCATTGCCACCGCCCACACCGCCTATGGCACCAACGGCCTCAAGGTCTGGGTGTTCAAGGGCGAGATCCTGGAGCACGACCCGCTCGCTTCCGAGCGCAAGGCTCTCGAGGGTGGCAATGACGGCGAGCGTTCGGGCGGCGACCGCCGTCGTGACCGCGACCCCCGTGGCGACCGTGAAGGCCGTGGCCGTGGCCGTGGTCGTGACCGCGACGCCGATGGTGCGCGTTAACTAGAGTTTTGGGAGAAGGAAGATGCTTCAACCGAAGCGCACCAAATTCCGCAAGCAGTTCAAGGGCCGCATTCATGGCGCGTCCAAGGGCGGCACCGATTTGAACTTCGGCGCCTATGGCCTCAAGGCCATGGAACCCGAGCGCGTCACCGCGCGGCAGATCGAGGCGGCCCGCCGCGCGATCACCCGCCAGATGAAGCGCGTCGGCCGTGTCTGGATCCGCGTGTTCCCGGACGTGCCGGTCACTGCCAAGCCGACCGAAGTCCGCATGGGCAAGGGCAAGGGTTCCATCGAGTTCTGGTGCGTCCGCATCAAGCCCGGCCGGATCATGTTCGAGCTCGACGGCGTTCCCGAGGAGGTTGCCCGCGAGGCGCTCCGTCTCGGCGCGGCCAAACTTCCGATCAAGACGCGCTTCATTCAGCGCATCGCCGAGTGATCCGGAGGGGCATCCGCCCGGAAGGCCAGGCGCCTTCCGGATGCGGGTGCTTATCGGAAGACCGGCCCTACTGTTAGGACGAGAAAACGATGAAGGCGAACGACGTTCGGGCCATGACGCCCGACCAGCTCGAGGACGAGCTGGCCAAGCTGAAGAAAGAGCAGTTCAACCTGCGCTTCCAGAAGGCGACGGGCCAGCTTGAGAATACGTCCCGCGTGCGGGTCGTGCGTCGCGACATCGCCCGCATCCAGACGGTTCTGCGCGACAAGCGCCCGGCTGCCAACGCTTAAAGGAGAGACGAGTTGCCGAAGCGCATCCTGCAAGGCGTCGTCGTCAGCGACAAGACCGACAAGACGGTCGTGGTGAAGGTGGAGCGTCGCTTCACCCATCCGGTGCTCAAGAAGACCGTGCGCCGGACCAAGAACTACCAGGCGCATGACGAGGCGAACCAGTACAAGGTTGGAGACGTGGTTTCCATCGAGGAAAGCCGTCCGATCTCCAAGACTAAGCGCTGGGTTGTGCTCTCCACCGCCAGCGCCAGCTGAGCGGACGAGACGAATTAGCTTCCCCGGGTCATTGACTTCCGGCCCGGAGAGGCTTATGCGGCTGACGCTGGTTTCTAAACGGAGCGGCAGATTCTGCCGTTCCGTTTTGGATTGTTTTGTCGAGGCTGCCTGAGGGCAGCGCGACCTGACGGCGAAAGCGAGACATCCGGTCTTGTTTCCGGCCGCCTCACGAGGCGGCAGGGTAGGGACCGGGCCTCCCGGGCTGCGGATACGGCCTGGGACTGGAGCGAACTCGAAAGAAGGGTCCGGCACGCCGTACCCCCATTTTCAGAGTTCCGATCAAAGTCGCTGCCCCTGGCGCCTCCCGGCGCCGGCGGGCGCATGCATCAAAGATAAGGCGGCCCAGTCATGATTCAGATGCAAACCAACCTCGACGTGGCGGATAATTCCGGCGCCCGTCGTGTTATGTGCATCAAAGTGCTCGGCGGCGCGAAGCGGCGTTATGCCTCGGTGGGCGACATCATTGTCGTCTCCATCAAGGAAGCCATTCCTCGCGGCCGTGTGAAGAAGGGCGACGTGATGAAGGCGGTCGTGGTCCGCACGGCCAAGGACATCCGTCGCACGGACGGTTCGGTCATTCGTTTCGACAAGAATGCCGCCGTTCTCATCAACAACCAGAAAGAGCCGATCGGGACCCGTATCTTCGGGCCGGTTCCGCGCGAACTGCGCGCCAAGAACCACATGAAGATCATCTCGCTCGCCCCGGAGGTTCTGTAACCATGGCCGCCAAGATCAAGAAGGGCGACAAGGTCGTGGTTCTCGCCGGCAAGGACAAGGGCAAGACCGGTGAGGTCATCGAGGTCCGTCCGTCCGAGAATCGCGCCGTTGTCCGCGGCGTCAACATCGTTCGCCATCATCAGCGCCAGTCGGCCAAGTCCGAGGGTGGTATCGTCGCCAAGGAAGCGGCGCTCGACCTCTCGAACCTCGCCATTGCCGATCCGAAGGACGGCAAGCCGACCCGCGTTGGGTTCAAGCTGCTCGACGACGGCCGCAAGGTCCGCTTCGCCAAGCGTTCCGGAGATGTGATCGATGGCTGATGCGGTCTACATTCCGCGCCTCAAGCGCACCTACGACGAGACGATCCGCAAGGCTCTCATCGACCAGTTCAACTACAAGAACGCGATGGAAGTTCCGGCGCTCGACAAGATCGTCCTGAACATGGGCGTCGGCGAGACCGTCGCCGATGGCAAGAAGATCAACTCGGCCGTTGGCGACCTCACGCTGATCGCCGGCCAGAAGCCGGTGGTCACCAAGGCCCGTCAGTCCATCGCGACCTTCAAGCTGCGCGAGGGCATGAACATCGGCGCCAAGGTGACGCTGCGTCGCCAGCGCATGTACGAGTTCCTCGACCGCCTGATCACCATCGCGCTGCCGCGTGTGCGTGACTTCCGTGGTCTGAACCCGAAGTCCTTCGACGGCCGTGGCAACTTTGCCATGGGCATCAAGGAGCACATCGTTTTCCCCGAGATCGAGTACGACAAGGTCGAGCAGGTCTGGGGCATGGACATCATCGTCTGCACCACGGCGAAGACCGACGACGAGGCGCGCGCGCTTCTCAAGGCCTTCAATTTCCCGTTCCGGCAGTGACGAGAAGGGTTCGGATTTAAATGGCAAAGAAGAGCGCCATCGAGAAGAACAAGCGTCGCCAGCAGCTGGTGAAGCAGTTCTCCGCCAAGCGTGAGGCCCTCAAGGCCGTCGCGAACGACAAGTCGCTGTCGATCGAGGAGCAGTTCGCTGCCCGCCTGAAGCTCGCCGAGCTTCCGCGCAACTCGTCGGCGGTCCGCGTTCGCAACCGCTGCGAAGTCACCGGCCGTCCGCGGTCTTATTATCGCAAGCTCAAGATGAGCCGTATCGCCCTGCGTGAGCTGGGGTCGCTCGGTCTCATCCCGGGCCTTGTGAAGTCGAGCTGGTAAGGAGAACGGTCCCCATGCCGATGACCGATCCTTTGGGTGATATGCTCACCCGCATTCGCAATGCCCAGATGCGCAAGATGTCGAAGGTGACGACGCCGGCCTCCAAGCTGCGCAAGAACGTCCTCGACGTCCTGGTTGCTGAGGGCTTCCTGCGTGGCTATGCCGAGGTTGATGCCGAAGGCCGTGCCGAGTTCGAGATCGAGCTGAAGTACTACGATGGCCTCGGCGTCATCCGTACCATCGAGCGCGTCTCCAAGCCGGGCCGCCGCGTCTACGCTTCGGTGAAGAACCTCCCCCGAGTTGCCAACGGCCTCGGCGTGTCGATCCTCAGCACCCCCCGCGGTGTGATGGCCGACCACGACGCCCGCGAGCAGAACGTCGGTGGCGAAGTTCTCTGCCGCGTCTTCTAACCTTCGACTGGAAACGGGTTAAAACCATGTCGCGCATTGGCAAGAAGGCTGTTCCGGTCCCTAGTGGGGTCACGGCCGACATCGCTGGGCAGACCGTTTCGGTCAAGGGACCGAAAGGCACGCTCACCTTCGATCTGAACGAGCACGTCAACGTCTCCAAGACCGACGACGGCTCGATCCAGATCGAACCGAAGGACGAGTCCAAGCTGGCCCGCGCCAGCTGGGGCATGTCCCGCACGCAGATCGCCAACCTTGTGAAGGGTGTGACGGTCGGCTTCGAGCGCAAGCTCGAGATTTCCGGCGTCGGCTACAAGGCGGCCTTGCAGGGCAAGACCCTGCAGCTGTCGCTCGGCTACAGCCATGACATCGCCTATCCGGTGCCGGAAGGCATCGCGATCGTCGTTCCGAAGCCGACGGAAATCGTCGTCTCCGGCATCGACGCCCAGCGTGTCGGTCAGGTCGCCGCCGAGATCCGCAAGTACCGTCCGCCGGAGCCCTACAAGGGCAAGGGCGTGAAGTACGCGGGCGAGTATATCGTCCGTAAGGAAGGCAAGAAGAAGTAAGGGGACGATCATGGCTCACCTCACCGGCAACGATCGCCGCCGCGCCCGCGTGCGCCGCGCGATCAAGGCGGCGGCCAACGGTCGCCTCCGGCTTTCCGTGCATCGCTCGTCGCTGCACATCTATGCTCAGGTCATCGATGACGTTCAGGGTCGCACCCTGGCGTCCGCGTCGACTCTCGACAAGGACGTCCGCGACACTCTGAAGACCGGGGCCAACGTGGCCGCGGCCGCCGTGGTCGGCAAGCTCATCGCAGAACGCGCCAAGGCGGCGGGGGTGACCTCGGTCATCTTCGATCGTGGTCAGTTCCTGTACCACGGCCGCATCAAGGCGCTGGCGGATGCCGCCCGCGAGGGCGGACTCGACTTCTAAGGCCGGTCCCGATCGAGAGAGACAAAGACAATGGCTGAACGTGAACGCAACAACCGGGACCGGGATCGCAACGAAGAGCGCGACAGCGAGTTCGTCGATCGCCTGGTCCATATCAACCGCGTCGCCAAGGTGGTGAAGGGTGGTCGTCGCTTCGGCTTCGCCGCTCTCGTCGTCGTCGGCGACCAGAAGGGCCGGGTCGGCTACGGCCACGGCAAGGCGCGCGAAGTGCCCGAGGCGATCCGCAAGGCGACGGAAGCCGCCAAGCGCGCCCTGGTGCGGGTGCCGTTGAAGGAAGGCCGGACGCTGCACCACGACGTCGCCGGCCGCTGGGGCGCCGGTCGCGTCTACGTGCGCACCGCGCCGGCCGGTACCGGCATCATCGCCGGCGGCCCGATGCGCGCCGTGTTCGAGACGCTTGGCGTCCAGGACGTGGTGGCGAAGTCGCTGGGCTCGTCCAACCCCTACAACATGATCCGCGCTACCTTCTCCGCCCTGGCGAACGAGGATAGCCCGCGGTCGGTTGCCGCCCGTCGCGGTCTCAAGGTCTCGACCTTGCAGTCCCGCCGTCGCGACATCGACCCGGAAGCTGCGGCGTCGGCCGAAGGCTGATGGATATCGAACGGGGGGAGGGGCTCCCTCCCTCCTCATTCGTAAACTGGCTTTCGTAAGGTGAAAACCATGTCGACCAACAAGAAGTCGAGCAAGACCGTCACGGTCGAGCAGATCTACAGCCCCTCCCGCCGCCCCGCCGAGCAGCGCGCCACGCTGATCGGCCTTGGTCTCAACAAGCTGCACCGCACCGCGACGCTGGAGGATACCCCCTCCGTTCGCGGCATGATCGCCAAGGTCCAGCACCTCGTCCGCGTCGTGGACGAGGCCTGAGACAGCGACGGTCGAAAGGATCGATGAAATGAAGCTCAACGAGCTCAAGGATAACGAAGGCGCGAACAAGCCGCGCATGCGCGTCGGTCGCGGCATCGGCTCGGGCAAGGGCAAGACCGCCGGTCGCGGCGTCAAGGGCCAGACCTCGCGGTCGGGCGTCGCCATCAACGGCTTCGAAGGCGGCCAGATGCCGCTGCATCGCCGCCTGCCCAAGCGCGGCTTCAAGAACATCTTCGCCCTCGATCTCAACGAGATCAGCCTGACCAAGGTCCAGGCCGCCGTCGATGCCAAGAAGCTCGACGCCAAGGCGCCGGTGACCGTCGAAGCGCTGGTGGCCGCCGGCCTGCTGCGTCGTCCGCTCGACGGCGTGCGTGTGCTGGGTGGCGAGATCAAGTCGGCGCTGACCTTCGAGGTCGTCGGGGCTTCGGCGCCGGCGATTGCGGCGGTCGAGGCGGCCGGCGGCAAGGTCACCGTTTCGGTGCTGACCAAGCGCACCAACGGCAAGGCTGCCGCGGAGACGACTGGCGCCTGATGATCATCAGGCCCCCGGTCGACGCCGGTTTCACGCGAACGTTTTCGTGCCGCGTGGGATTGGTGTCGTCCGGGGGCTTATTTCGTTCGCGACATGGGTCTATAAAGCGGACGAGCAGGATTGGCCTGGAGCGCGGTTTTGCGTGCCCGGCGGTCCGAAACCGGCACGCGGCGCTTCATCGAATCGCTCGAACGCGCTAAGGCCGGCGGCATGACGGGCGAGGCGCCCCGCGGCAGGCGGGACGGCGTGCCCCGAGGTTCCCCATTTCGGGCGGAGTGAGACATGGCCTCTGCGGCAGAACAACTCGCTGCAAATCTGAATTTCGGCGCGCTCGCCAAGGCGGAAGAGCTCAAGAAGCGGATTTGGTTCACCCTTGGCGCACTTCTGGTGTATCGCCTCGGCACCTACATTCCGCTGCCGGGCATCAACCTGCAGGCGCTCGCCGATGCCTTCAAGCAGCAGAGCCAGGGCATCCTCGGCCTGTTCAACATGTTCTCCGGCGGCGCCGTCGGCCGCATGGCGATCTTCGCCCTGGGCATCATGCCCTACATCTCCGCCTCGATCATCATCCAGCTCCTGACCTCGGTTATCCCGGCGCTGGAAGCGGTCAAGAAGGAAGGCGAATCGGGCCGCAAGAAGATCAACCAGTACACCCGCTACCTGACGGTGGTGCTGGCCGCCGTGCAGTCCTACGGCATCGCCGTCGGCCTGCAGGGGCAGGGCTCGATCGTTCTCAATCCCGGCCCGACCTTCATCATCTCCACCGTGCTGTCGCTGATGGGCGGCACCATGTTCCTGCTGTGGCTCGGCGAGCAGATCACCTCCCGCGGCATTGGCCAGGGCACGTCGCTGATCATCTTCGCCGGCATCATCGCCAACCTGCCGCACGCCCTCGTCGGCATGCTGGAACTCGGCCGCCAGGGCGCCCTCGCCACGCCGATCATCCTCGCCGTGCTGGTGCTGGCCGTGGCGGTTATCGGCGGCATCGTCTTCTTCGAGCGCGCCCAGCGCCGGCTGCTGATCCAGTATCCGAAGCGCCAGGTCGGCAACAAGATGTTCCAGGGCGAATCTAGCCACCTGCCGCTGAAGCTCAACACCTCCGGCGTCATCCCGCCGATCTTCGCCTCGTCGATCCTGCTCATCCCCGGCACCATCACCGGCTTTGCCGGCGCCAATGCCGCCGGCGGCTGGCTGCAGACCTTCGGCACGCTGATGGCGCACGGGCAGCCGCTCTACATGCTGTCCTACGCGGCGATGATCGTCTTCTTCGCCTTCTTCTACACGGCCATCGTGTTCAATCCGACCGACACGGCCGAGAACCTGAAGAAGCAGGGCGGCTTCATCCCCGGCATCCGGCCGGGCGAGCGCACCGCCAACTACATCGACTATGTGCTGACCCGCATCAACGTGCTCGGCGCCATCTATCTGGTCGTCGTCTGCCTGCTGCCCGAGTTCCTGATCTCGACCACCGGTGTTCCGTTCTACTTCGGCGGCACGTCGCTGCTGATCGTGGTGTCGGTCACCATGGACACCGTGTCCCAGATCCAGGGGCATCTCCTCGCCCATCAGTACGAAGGGCTGATCAAGAAGAGCAAACTTCGGGGGAAGCGTAGATGAGGCTGATTCTTCTCGGACCGCCGGGCGCCGGCAAGGGGACGCAGGCGCAGAAGCTGGTGGACCGCTACGGCATCGTGCAGTTGTCGACCGGTGACATGCTGCGCGCCGCCGTCGCCGCCGGCACCGAGATCGGCAGGAAGGCCAAGGCGATCATGGACGCCGGCCAGCTGGTGCCGGACGAGATCGTCAACGGCATCATCTCCGAGCGAATCGACGCGCCGGATGCGAAGAACGGCTTCGTACTGGACGGTTTTCCGCGCACCGTGGTGCAGGCCGGGGCGCTGGAGAAGATGCTGGCTGGCAAGGCCATGAAGCTCGACGCGGTGATCGAGTTCAAGGTCGACGCCGAGAAACTGGTCGACCGCATCGTTCGCCGCGCCGAGGAGGCGAAGGCGGCCGGTCAGCCGGTGCGCAAGGACGACAACCCCGAGGTGTTCCGCAAGCGCCTCGAGGAGTTCCGCGCCCTGACCGCGGCGCTGACCCCCTTCTATGCCGAGCGCGGCCTGTTGAAGCCCGTCGACGGCATGGCCCCCATTGAGGACGTGGCGGAAGCGATTCGCACCGCCCTGGAGCGCCTGCCGGCCTGATCGGCGGTTGCTTCCAAAGAAGACAAGGCCCGGCGGCGGGACATCCGTTCCTCTGCCGGCCGATCGGTCGCCGTTCGGGCTTTCCAGCGGCGATTTCGGCGACGAATCCGTGCCCGAAAGGTTGACGGAAAGGCCGGTTCCAGCTATGAACCGCCACCTATCCACGGGTTCGTCGTGCGATGGCTCGTTGGCGCTTGTCCGCTTCGGACGATGTGTCGCCGCCCTCGCCAAGCCTAACCCGGCCGGCGCCGCCCTCCGCGGACCGCCGTCAAGACACCGACCTCCACGGCTTGAACCGGGGGAGGGAGCGCCCGAGAGGGTCGCGACTGCAGGAGTGAAGTGAAGTGGCCCGTATCGCTGGCGTCAATATTCCCACGGCCAAGCGCACTCTGATTGCGCTTCAGTATATCCACGGCATCGGCCCGAAGTTCGCCGAGGAGATCATGGAGAAGGTCGGCATCGATCAGGCCAAGCGCGTCAACGAGCTTTCGGACGCCGAAGTGCTGCAGATCCGCGAAGTGATCGACCGCGACTACGTCGTCGAGGGCGACCTGCGTCGCGAGACGGCGATGAACATCAAGCGTCTGATGGACCTCGGCTGCTACCGTGGCCTGCGCCACCGCAAGGGCCTGCCGGTCCGCGGCCAGCGCACGCACACCAACGCCCGCACCCGCAAGGGTCCGGCCAAGGCGATCGCCGGCAAGAAGAAGTGATTCCGTTTCGTCGGTCCGGCGGTTCGCCGGCCCGGCGAAAAGGTTCGGACATGGCGCCGGTTCCGCGAGCGATCGCGGTCGGCGCTTTGTCCATGGTGGAGGGTCCGCGAGGGTCGTTCGCCGTTCCGGGAGGGCAGGGTGTCCTTCCAAAGTCGTTCCGGTGCGCGGGGTTTCTGTAGAGGCGTGCGCTCCGGTGTAGCCGCTGGCATTACGGCGGTGACGAGATCGAAAACGAAAGAGTGAGAGAGCATGGCCAAGGAAGCCGCAGGCCGCGTCCGCCGTCGCGAACGCAAGAACATCACGTCCGGCATCGCCCACGTGAATTCCACCTTCAACAACACGATGATCACCATCACCGACGCGCAGGGCAACACCATCTCCTGGTCGTCGGCCGGCACCATGGGCTTCAAGGGTTCGCGCAAGTCGACCCCGTACGCCGCCCAGATGGCCGCCGAGGATGCCGCCCGCAAGGCGTCCGAGCATGGCGTCAAGACCCTCGAAGTCGAAGTCTGCGGTCCCGGCTCCGGCCGTGAGTCGGCGCTGCGCGCCCTGCAGGCCGCCGGCTTCCTGGTCAGCTCGATCCGCGACGTTACCCCGATTCCGCATAACGGCTGCCGTCCGCGCAAGCGTCGTCGCGTCTGACGCTCATCCGCGAACGTCCGGCGGCCGATCCGCGGCGCCGGACATGGCCCGTCAAGGCGGTGGTCCCTGCGGGAGATGCGGCCCGTGGCGAACCGCTTCACATGAAAGGGTATCAACGTGAGCATCCAGAAGAACTGGCAGGAGCTCAAGAAGCCGAACAAGCTCGAGGTCATCCCGAGCCGCGACCCGAAGCGCTTCGCGACCGTCGTCGCCTCGCCGCTCGAGCGTGGCTTCGGCCTGACGCTGGGCAACGCGCTCCGTCGTGTCCTGTTGTCCTCGCTGCAGGGTGCGGCGGTGACGGCGGTTCAGATCGACGGCGTGCTGCACGAGTTCTCCTCGATCGCCGGTGTGCGTGAAGACGTCACCGACATCATCCTGAACATCAAGGAAATCGCCGTCCGCATGCAGGGCCAGGGCCCGAAGCGGATGGTCGTGCGCAAGCAGGGTCCGGGCGTCGTCACCGCTGGCGACATCCAGACCGTCGGCGACATCGAGATCCTGAACCCCGAGCTGGTCCTCTGCACCCTCGACGAGGGCGCCGAGATCCGCATGGAGTTCACCGTCGACACCGGCAAGGGCTACGTGCCGGCCGACCGCAACCGTCCCGAGGACGCTCCGATCGGTCTCATCCCGGTCGACAGCCTCTACTCGCCGGTGCGCAAGGTGTCCTACAAGGTCGAGAACACCCGTGAGGGCCAGGATCTCGACCTTGACAAGCTGACGCTGACCGTCGAGACCGACGGCTCGGTCAAGCCCGAGGACGCCGTCGCCTACGCTGCCCGTATCCTCCAGGACCAGCTGGCGATCTTCGTCAACTTCGAGGAGCCGCAGAAGGACACCAAGGTCGAGACCGTTCCCGAGCTTGCCTTCAATCCGGCGCTGCTCAAGAAGGTGGACGAACTCGAGCTGTCGGTCCGTTCGGCCAACTGCCTGAAGAACGACAACATCGTCTACATCGGCGACCTGATCCAGAAG
>LUYO01000144.1:0-9160 GCA_001603295.1 Rhodobacterales bacterium Alpha_02 | reverse complement strand
GGCCGGCATCATCGTCTTCACCTCGGCGATGTATTACGGCGATACGCGCATGAAGATGAAGAACAACGCCTTCCGCGGCTTTCCCGTTGTCTGGAACGGCGTGGTGTTCCTCTATTTCGTTTTCGAACTCAACCAGTTCGCCGTCATCGGCATCACCCTTGCCCTGTCGGTGCTGACCTTCGCGCCGATTGCCTTCGTCCATCCGACGCGGGTCGTGAAGTGGCGACCGCTGACCCTCGTCGTGACGCTCGCCTGGTTCCTGCTCGCCGGCGCGGCGCTCGCCTGGGACCTCAACCCGCCGGTCACCATCAAGATCGGTCTGGCGCTCGCCACCGCCTATCTGGCGCTGGTGGCCGCCGTGCAGCAGCTCATCGACATATTTCTTTCGCGCAAGGCCCGCCTGAAGGGTTGAACGGTTGACGGAACACTCCAGATTCGGGCGTTATCTGACGACCGCATCCGGGGAATGCCGTATCCATGCTCGATCTCATTTTCAATGCCAATGCCTGGGCCAGTCTCCTCACCCTGACGGTGATGGAGATCGTGCTCGGTATCGACAATCTCGTATTCATTTCGGTACTGACCAGCCGCCTGCCGGTCGAGGCGGCCCGCAAGGCCCGCGCCATCGGCCTGTCACTGGCGCTGATCTTCCGCATCCTGCTGCTGGTTACCCTGTCCTGGCTGATCGGGCTGACGGCGCCGCTGTTCACGCTGTTCGGCCACGGCTTTTCCTGGCGCGATCTGATCCTTCTGGCCGGCGGTCTGTTCCTGCTCTACAAGGCGACGCACGAGATCCATAAGGGCATCGAGGGCGAGGAGGACGAGAGCGGCAACATCGTGCACGCCGCCTTCGGCGCCACGGTGGCGCAGATCATCGCCATCGACATCGTTTTCTCGATCGACAGCATCATCACGGCGATCGGCATGGCCGAGCACGTGCCGGTGATGATTCTCGCCGTGGTCATCGCCATGATCATCATGTTCGTGGCGTCGGAGCCGATCTCGCGCTTCATCCACGATCACCCGACCACCAAGATGCTGGCGCTGTCCTTCCTGCTGCTGATCGGCGTATCGCTGGTCGCCGACGGCGTCGGCTTCCACGTGCCGCGCGCCTACATCTATTTCGCCATGGCTTTCTCGGCCGGCGTCGAGGCGGTCAACATCATGGCCGGCCGCCGGCGGCGCAAGGCCAAGGCCTGAGCTGGCGCACGACCAATTTGCGAGTGGACGGAAGAGGGCGGCGGAGGCGAGCCGCCGCCCCTTTTTCCATGCGCGGACGGTCGCCAAAACTTGATCTGCATCCTCAGTGTTTCTACGGATTTCGCTTGGGATATAGATCGTTTCAGGCTACCACCTCTGTCAGGTGGCGCCTCGTCCGCGTTTTTCGACGTCCATGGGTCGCCTCGCTTCATCACGGATAGCTGGACCGATGAGCACCACCGATATCGCCAAACGCGTTCACGACCACAATTGGAAGCTCGACCCGATCATCCGCAGCCTGCTCGACACGGACATCTACAAGTTCCTGATGCAGCAGCTGATCTGGAAGCGCTATCGCGACGTAGACGTCACCTTCTCGCTGATCAACCGGGCGAACCGCATCCGCCTCGCCGACGATATCGACGAGGATGAGCTTCGGGCGCAACTCGATTACGCCCGCTCGCTGAAGCTCGGCAACAAGGAGTGGATCTGGCTGGCCGGTAATACCTTCTACGGCAAGCGGCAGATCTTCGAGCCGGGATATCTCGAATTCCTGCGCGACTTCCAACTGCCGCCCTATGAGCTGTCCAAGGCCGAGGGCCAGTATCAGCTCGAATTCCACGGTCCCTGGACCCACACCACCATGTGGGAAATCCCGGCGCTGGCCATCATCAACGAGTTGCGGTCGCGTTCGGTGATGAAGACCATGCGCCGCTTCGAGCTGGACGTGCTCTACGCCCGCGCCAAGGCCAAGCTATGGAGCAAGGTGGAGCGGCTGCGCGCCTTTCCGGACATCAAGATCGCCGATTTCGGCACCCGCCGCCGCCACTCGCATCTCTGGCAGGACTGGTGCGTCAACGCGCTGAAGGAAGGACTCGGCCCGGCCTTCATCGGCACCTCCAACGTGCTGCTGGCCATGAAGAGCGATCTCGAGGCGATCGGCACCAACGCCCACGAACTGCCGATGGCCATGGCGGCGCTGGCCGACACCGAGGACGAGATGCGTCAGGCGCCTTACCGGGTGCTGCGCGACTGGCAGGAACTCTACGACGGCAACCTGCTGGTCGTGTTGCCCGACGCCTTCGGTACCGCCTCCTTCCTGCGCGACGCGCCGGACTGGGTGGCCGACTGGAAGGGCTTCCGCCCCGACAGCGCCGAGCCGGTGGAGGGCGGCGAGGAAATCATCGCCTGGTGGAAGTCGAAGGGCCGCGATCCGCGCGACAAGCTGATCGTCTTCTCCGACGGCCTCGACGTCGAGGAGATCGAGCGCGTCTACACCCACTTCCGCGGCCGCGTGCACATGAGCTTCGGCTGGGGCACCAATCTCACCAACGACTTCCAGGACTGCGCGCCGCAGCCCACCGACGACTTCGACGCCATCTCGCTGGTCTGCAAGGTGACGCAGGTCAATGGCCGGCCGGCGGTGAAGCTCTCCGACAACCCGGAGAAGGCGACCGGCGACCCGGCCGAAATCGCCCGCTACCTGCGCGTCTTCGGCGAGGCCGGGCGGATCAAGCGGCCGGTGCTGGTGTAATCGCAGACGATTATCCGGAAACGACAACGCCGCCCTCACGGGCGGCGTCTCTTCGTATCGATCGACCGGCGCTGGCCTCAAGCCTCGAACGGCTTGGTGGCGAGCCACTTCTCCAGCCAGTGGATGTCGTAGGCGCCGTCGATGATGTCGGCGTTCTTCAGCATGTTGTTGAACAGCGGGATCGTCGAATCGATGCCGTCGACCACGAACTCGTCGAGGCAGCGGCGCAGCCGCATCAGGCATTCGACGCGGTTGCGGCCGTGGACAATCAGCTTGCCAATCATGCTGTCGTAGTAGGGCGGGATGGTGTAGCCCTGATAGACGCCGCTGTCGACACGCACCCCGAGGCCGCCCGGCGGATGCCAGTAGGTGATCTTGCCCGGCGACGGCGCGAAGGTGGCGGCGTTCTCGGCGTTGATGCGGCACTCGATGGCGTGGCCGTTGAAGTGCACGTCCGACTGGCGGAAGCTCAGCGCCTGCCCCGAGGCCACCTTGATCTGCTCGTTGACGAGGTCGATGCCGGTGATCATCTCGGTCACCGGATGCTCCACCTGCAGGCGGGTGTTCATCTCGATGAAATAGAACTCGCCGTTCTCGTAGAGGAACTCGATGGTGCCGGCGCCCGAATAGTTGAGTTCGGCCATGGCATTGGCGACGATGGCGCCGATTCTGGCGCGCTCGTCGTCGTTGAGGGCTGGCGAGCGGGCCTCCTCCATCACCTTCTGGTGGCGGCGCTGCAGCGAGCAGTCGCGTTCGCCGAGGTGAACGGCGTTGCCCTGGCCGTCGCCCAGCACCTGCAATTCGATGTGGCGCGGCTTCAGCAGATACTTCTCGATGTAGACCGCGTCGTCACCGAAGGCGTTCTTGGCTTCGGTCTTGGCGGCCGACATGGCCGAGGGCAGTTCGGCCTCGGTCATGGCGACGCGCATGCCGCGACCGCCACCGCCGGCCGACGCCTTGACCAGCACCGGATAGCCGATCTCGGCGGCGATGCGCAGCGCGTCCTCCTCGGACTCGACGGCGCCGTCCGATCCCGGCACCACCGGGATGCCCAGGCGCTTGGCCGTCGCTTTGGCCTCGATCTTGTCGCCCATGATGCGGATATGGTCGGCCGAGGGGCCGATGAAGGCGATGTTATGGGCGGCCAGAATGTCGGCGAAGCGGGCGTTCTCGCTGAGGAAGCCGTAGCCCGGATGCACCGCCTCGGCGCCGGTGATTTCGCAGGCGGCGACGATGTTGGGAATGTTGAGGTAGCTTTCGCGCACCGGAGCCGGGCCGATGCACACGCTTTCGTCGGCGAGTCGGACGTGCATGGCGTTGGCGTCGGCCGTCGAGTGGACGGCAACGGTGCCGATGCCGAGTTCCTTGCAGGCGCGCAGCACCCGGAGGGCAATTTCGCCGCGGTTGGCGATGAGGATCTTCTCGAACATGGGTTCGGTCACTCGATGATCAGCAGCGGTTCGCCGAACTCGACCGGCTGGCCGTTCTCGACGAGCACGGCCGTGACGCGGCCGGCGCGCGGCGCCGGAATGTGGTTGAGGTGCTTCATCGCCTCGATGATCATTACTGTCTGGCCCTCTTTGACCACGTCGCCGACCTCGACGAAGGCGCGCGAGCCGGGCTCGGGCGCCACATAGGCGGTGCCGACCATCGGGGAGGGGACGGCGCCGGGGTTGGCGGCCGGATCGGCCGCCTTCGGCGCCTCGGCCGAGACAGCGACCGCCGGGGCAGGGGCGGCCATGGCGGGCATCGCCGCCGGCGCAGCCCAGCCGCCGCCCTGCGTGATAGTGACCGGCGCCGCCGTCCGAGCCACGCGGATCTTCAGCTTCTCCTGCTCCACCTCGATCTCGGTGAGATTGGTCTCGTCGAGGATGTTGGCAAGCTGGCGGATCAGTTCGTAGTCAAAGGTCTGGGGCATCGGTTCTCACCGGATTGGGACGGCGGTCACCCTTTCAGGAGACCGGCGAGGGCTTCGAGCGCGAGCGTGTAGCCGAGGGGGCCGAGGCCGACGATCACTCCGGCCGCCACGGGCGACACAAAGGACCGATGCCGGAAACTCTCGCGGGCATGGACGTTGGAGATGTGGACCTCGATCACGGGAACGCCGGTTCCCTTGATCGCGTCGTGGAGGGCAATCGACGTGTGCGTGTAGGCGCCGGGGTTCATCACCACGCCGGCGCCGCGCCGGGCGGCCTCCTGGATCCAGTCGACGAGCACGCCCTCATGGTTGGACTGGCGAAACTCGACGGTGGAAAAACCCAGCGCGATGGCCTTCTCGCGGCAATTTGCCTCGATGTCGGCGAGGGTCAGCGATCCGTAGATGCCCGGTTCCCGCGTTCCGAGAAGATTGAGGTTCGGTCCGTTGAGGATGAACGCTTCAATGGGCAATCGGACGGTTCCCTTTCAGGCCGGGGGCAGGAGCGGCCGCACCCGCATGGCGGGCCGCGACCGGCTTCCTTATAGGCACATGCCGCGCCGAAAAAAAGAGGCAGCGCCAATTCATCCCCGTCCGTCGCCCCCGGAGGGCCGGCGGCTCCGACCAAAGATCAGCAGGCGGTCTTGCCGCAGGTGCGCATCGCCTCGATCTTGCGGTTCAGCTCGGCAAAGCCGACGGCGCCGTAGACCAGTTCGTCGCCGATGACATAGGCCGGCGTGCCGTTGATGCCGAGCTTGTGGGCAAGGTCGTAGGAATGGGTGATCGCCTCGGCCACCTCCGACGTCTCGGCCGTCTCCTTCACCTTGGCCGCATCGAGGCCGGCCTTGACCGCCGCCGCCAGCGCGCGGTCGCCGTCGGCCTGGCCGCGGATGCCCATCAGCTCGAAGTGGAAGGCTTCGTAGGCCTTGGGATCGAGGATGTTGACGGCGGCCGCCACCTTGGCCGCCTCGACCGAGCCCTGGCTGAGGATCGGGAACTCCTTCAGGACGATCTTGACGTCCTTCTCCTTGTCGAGGATGGCGCGCGTGTCGGAGAGGGCCTTCTTGCAGTAGCCGCAGTTGTAGTCGAAGAACTCGACCAGCGCGATCTTGGCGTTGGGATCGCCGAGCACCGCCTGGTGGGGCGAGGAGAAGATGGCCGCCTGATTGGCCTTGATGGCGTCGGTCCGCCCCTGTTCCTCGGCCGCCTTGCTTTTGGCGTCGAGCGCCTGCAACGCCTCGGTGATCACCTCCGGATGATCCATGAGGTAGGTCTTGACCACATCGCCGATCGCCGCCTTCTGGCTGTCGGTGAACTCGTCGGCCACGGCGGCGGCGGTGAAGAGGGCCGTCGCGGCCAGCGCGGCCGACAGCGTTTTCCTGAAGTGGGCGAACATGCGTCTGCTCCTTGTGCCGGGCGCGGCGCACCCGGTCATTGCGATGCCTTGTAGGTGATGATGTCGTCGGCGCGCAGCCAGGCCGGCGAGCCGGTCTTCAGCTTTTCCTGGGCGCGGATGGCGTATTTCTTGGCGGTGTCGATGTCGCCGGCGGCAAAGCTGCCTTGCGCCGAGGCAAGGTCGGCCATCGGGATATTGTTCTTGCGGGCATAGGCGATGGCCAGCTGGCGGTAGCCGAGCGGCTGGTCGGGATCGTCGCCGATGCCCTTGGTCAGCGCGGCGATCGCCTCGTCGGTGAGCTTGCCGTCACCCGTGCCGACCAGCGCCTGACCGAGCATGACGCGGATCAGGCCGGCGTTGGGGGCGAGCGACACCGCCTTGCGGAGCGGCGCTATGGCGCCGCGCGGATCGCCTGTTTCCAGCATGATCTGGCCCTTCAGCTCCCAGAAATAGGGATCGCCGGGCGAGCGCTTGATCAACGCGTCGAGCCGGGCGAGCGCCGACTTCGGATCTGCGAAGCGATAGGCGACGATGGCGCGGGCGTAATCGGCGGCAAGGCTGGTATCGGATGGCGGATAGAGCCGCATCACGCTCTGGGAATTGCGCGTGAAGGCGGCGAACTTGGCGCGCACCAGGTCGTGCCGCGCCTTCAGCGAGGGATCGTCGGGCTTGTCGAAGAACTTCGACTTCCGCGCCTGCTCCTCGATCATGGCGATGCGGTCGGCGGCCAGCGGATGGCTCTGGATGTAGGGGTCGATATGCGCCGACATGAACATCTGCTGGTCGGCGAAGCGTTTGAAGGTGTCCAGCATGCCCTTGGCCGACTGGCCGGTGGCGGCGAGATATTTCAGCGCCAGCTGGTCGGCCGCCGTCTCGTTCTCGCGCGCATACATCAACAGGCCGCGCTGGCCGAACTGCAGGCCGCCGGTGGCGATCGCTCCGGCCGCGCCGCGGCCGCCGGCTGCCCCTGCCGCGACGCCGCCGATCACCGCCAGCGCCGACAGGATCTGCATCCGCCGGATCTCCGCGCGCAACTGGGAGAGGTGATTGGCGGCGAGATGGCCGATCTCGTGCGCCAGCACGCCGATCAATTCGTTGGGCGTGGTGGAATCGATGATGGCGCCGGCGTTGACGAAGATGTGCCGGCTGTCGGCGACGAAGGCATTGAAGGTGTCGTCGTTGACCAGCTTGACCTCGACCGTGGCCGCGCCGAGGCCGGCCGCCTTGAGCAGCGGCCGCGTGTAGTCGGTGATCAGCGCCTCCGCCTCGGCGTCGCGCAGCAGCGAGATGCTGCGGCCGCGCTCGGCGGCGACGGCCGGCAGAGAGGACGAGACGGCGATCGCCGCCGCCGTGAGGACGGCAACGGAGGTACGGCAGAAGGTCTTCATCATGGCGCGATTCACCATCGGAAGTCTCGTCAGGGTGCCCTTGGCCTGATAAAGGGCAGAACGCGGGGCCGGCGCAACGGAAAAATCCGTGAACCGCAGACTGCCGGCCATCTCGGGCGAAATCGTGGAGGGAAGGGGACATGCTGGTTTCACGGCGGAGTGACGTGGCGCCCTTCCTGGCCATGGACGTGCTGTCGGACGCCAACCGCCTTGCTCGCGAGGGCCGCGACATCGTCCACATGGAGCTTGGCGAGCCGGGCGCGCCGGTACCGGCCGCCGTGCGCGCCGCTGCCGAGGCGGCGCTCGCCCGTGGCCGCGTCGGCTATACCGAAGCGCTCGGCATTCCCGAGCTGCGTGCCCGCATCGCCCGCCTTTATGCCGACCGCTACGGCGTCGACGTACCGGCGTCGCGGGTGGCGGTCACCGGCGGCTCGTCGGGCGCCTTCAATCTGGCCTTCCTCGCCATGTTCGATGTCGGCGACCGCGTCGGCCTGCCGACGCCCGGCTACCCGGCATATCGCAACATCCTGACGGCGCTTGGCCTCGATGTGGTGGAGATCCCCACCACCGCCGACGCCCGCTGGCAGGCGAGCGCCGCCGCCATCGAGACCGCGCACGCCGAGAAGCCGCTGGCCGGCGTCATCGTCGCCAGCCCCAACAATCCCTCCGGCACCATGCTGACGCGCGCCGGTCTCGTCTCGTTGGTCGACGCCTGCCGCGACATGAAGATCGCGCTGGTGATGGACGAGATCTACCACGGCCTCGTCCATGACGGCGACGAGGTGACGGCGCTGGAATTCTCCGACGACGTGGTGGTGGTCAACTCCTTCTCGAAATACTTCTGTATGACCGGCTGGCGCGTCGGCTGGATGGTGCTGCCGGAGCGGCTGGTGCGGCCGGTGGAGCGCCTCGCCCAGAACCTGTTCATCTCGCCGTCCGAGCTGTCGCAGCGTGCCGCCCTCGGCGCCTTCGAGGCGGGCGCGGAGCTGGAAGCGGTGAAGGCCGGCTACGCGGCGAGCCGCCGTCTTCTCTTGGAGAGAATGCCCCGGATCGGCCTCGACCGCTTCCTGCCGGTCGACGGCGCCTTCTATCTCTATGCCGACGTCAGCCGCTACACCAACGACAGCCTCGGCTTCTGCCGCCGCATGCTGGAGGAGGCGGGCATCGCCGCCACGCCGGGCCTCGACTTCGACACCGGCCGCGGCGCCTCCTACGTGCGCTTCTCGTTCGCCGGCCGCACCGAGGCGATCGCCGAAGCCTGCGACCGGCTCGGCCGCTGGCTGAAATAGGCGATCACGCCTTGACGTAGACCCAGGCGGCGGCGCCTGACTTCAGCGTCACCAATATGCGCTTGTAGTCGGCGACCTCGTAGCCGTCGGCGGCGACCAGTTCGTCGGGCGTGATCTCGAACACCACGCCCGGCACCTCGTCGGCGGCATCGCCGCTCTCCGAGACGATCGGATGATGCGTCTCGCCCGACTGCCGGAGCACCTCGGGATCGGTGATCTCCACGAGGTCGCGCCGCCAGCCGACCATGGCATCGGGCCGGCCGTTCAGCTGACGCCCGAAATTTGCAAGCTGCACCGACTTGAGTTGCAGCGTTCCGTAGGAAAACAGCAGCACGGACTCGGTCACGGCGGGTCTCCTCGTTGCCGGCGCCGCAGCGCCCGATGCGACGAGGCCGCCCCAGGGGATCCGGAGGCGGCCTCGATCAGTATCTATCCGAT
>LUYO01000143.1:0-2450 GCA_001603295.1 Rhodobacterales bacterium Alpha_02 | reverse complement strand
CATGTTGAGACCATGATCCGTTATTCGCTTCTCTGTTCCGAAGGCCATGAATTCGAGGGTTGGTTCCGCTCCTCGGAGGATTTCGACGTCCAGGCATCGGCCGGGCTCTGCGCCTGCCCGCAGTGCGGCTCGACGTCGGTCGCCAAGGCGTTGATGAAGCCCAACGTCGCCACCTCGGAAGCGAGAGCCGTCCCGGCTGTAACGCAAGACACCCCGCCGGCCGCCGTTCCGCCGGAGGCACGCGCCTTCATCGAGAAGCTCAAGGAAATCAAGGCGGCGTTGCTTGACGGCTCCGAGGATGTCGGCAAGCGGTTTGCCGAGGAAGCGCGCCGCATCCATTTCGGCGAGGCGCCGGCCCGCGCCGTGCACGGCGAGGCGACCGAGCAGGACGCCCGCGCGCTGGTGGAGGACGGCATCGACATCCTGCCGCTGCCGATCCTGCCGGGCGAGCGGAATTGAGTCTCAGGCCTTCGGCCGGGCCGCCAGCACCATGTAATTGACGTCGGTGTCGTCGCTTTCCTTCCAGGCGAAGCGGAGGGGGTCGAAGACGATGCCGCGCCGTTCGAGCAGCGTCAGGCCGGCCGCCTGCAAGGGCGCCTCGACTTCCTCGGGTTTGACGAACTTCCGCCAGTCGTGGGTGCCGGCCGGCAGCCAGCGCAGCACGTATTCGGCGCCGACCACCGCCAGACCGAGCGCCTTCAGCGTGCGGTTGAGCGTGGCGACGATGACGAGGCCGCCGGGCTTGACGAGGCTGGCCACCGTGTCGAGGAAGGCCGGCACGTCGCTGACGTGCTCCACCACTTCCAGCGCCAGCACCACGTCGAAGCGGTCGCCGGCGGCCAGCACGTCTTCCGCCGTGGTCGCCCGGTAATCGACGGCGGTGCCGGTCTCGGCGGCGTGGACGCGCGCCACCTCGATGTTGACCTCCGACGGATCGATGCCGGTCACCGTGGCGCCCAGCCGGGCCATCGGCTCGGAGACTAGGCCGCCGCCGCAACCGATGTCGAGGAAGGCAAGGCCGGAGAAGGCATCGGCCGACCGCTCGTCAAGGCCGAAATGCCGGCATGCCTCGCGCTTGATGTAGGAAAGGCGCGCCGGGCTGAACTTGTGCAGAGGCTTGAACTTGCCGTTCGGGTCCCACCACTCCCGCGCCATCGCCGAGAAGCGGTCGACCTCGGCCTGGTCGACGCTGCCACGCCTGCTTTCGGTCATCGTCCACCTCCGCTCCGCCCGTCCTGATGCGGGTTCCGACTTTTCGAGCCGGCGGGCGGCCAAGTCAACCCTCGGGCTCGACGCCGAATGCTGGTCATAACCGCAAAGGCACCCTTTCCGGCGCGGCCGCGAAGCGCTTCACTGGCGCCCATCCAGTGTTCAGAGGAACCCGTCATGCCGCTGCATCCCGAAATCGCCGCCGATCTGGCGGCCGCCGCCGCCCGCGGCGAACCGCCGCTCCGCCAGCTGACGCCCGCCACCGCCCGCGCCCGCGCCGAGGCCGAGCCGCGCGCCGCCGGCAAGCCGGTGCAGGCGGTGGAGACGCTGTCGATTCCCGTCGGAGACGGCGCCATCGCCGCCCGCCTGTACAGACCGTCCGGCAACGACGGCGCCCTGCCGGCCATCCTCTACATTCACGGCGGCGGCTGGGTGCTCTGCTCGCTCGACACCCATGACAACGTCTGCCGCAACCTCGCCGCCGGCGTCGGCGCCGTCGTCGTGTCGATCGACTACCGGATGGCGCCCGAGCACCGCTTCCCGACGGCAAGCGACGACTGCCTGGCTGCCGTCCGCTGGATCGCCGGCAAGGCCGCCGACCTCGGCATCGATCCGGCCCGGCTGATCGTCAGCGGTGACAGCGCCGGCGGCAACCTCGCCGCCGTCACGGCGCTGCGCCTGCGCGACGAGGGCGGACCGAAGCTCCTCGGCCAGATGCTGATCTACCCGGTAACCGACGACATCGCCGCCGGCCATCCCTCCTATGCCGAGTTCGCCGAAGGCTTCGGCCTGACCGCCGACGACATGGCCTGGTTCTGGGAGCACTATGTGCCGGACCCCGCCGTGCGCGCCCATCCGCACGCCTCGCCGCTCAGGGCGGACGACCTCACCGGCCTGCCGCCGGCCCTGGTGCTGACCGCCGGCTGCGACGTGCTGCGCGACGAGGGCGAGGCCTATGCCGGCCGCCTCGCCGCCGCCGGCGTGACGCTCGACTTCCGCCGCTACGAGGGCCTCAACCACGGCTGCGCCGGCGACTACGGCCGGCTTGCCGCCGTCGCACCGTTCTTCGAGCATCTCGTCGCCTGGGCGCGGGCGATCTTCCGACTTTGAAAGCAAATACGCCCGAAGCCGCAAAGCGGCTTCCAGCGCCAAGCGGCGCCGCGCGAAGCGGGTCTTTCGTGGCGCAGCCCCGAAAGACGAAAAGCGGAGCGGAAAGCCTAAGGGCCGGAGGCCCGCCGGCG
>LUYO01000142.1:0-44817 GCA_001603295.1 Rhodobacterales bacterium Alpha_02 | reverse complement strand
CAGGTCGTCGAGGCGGGAATCGGTGATGATCATCTCGCGCACCGGTTCGGCCTCGCCCGACAGCTCGTCCCAGACGCCGAGGGCGCCGAGCATGCGGCGGCCGGCGGCGGCCACCGCGAAGGCACGGCCGTCGCCCGACGCCTCACGCCATGGCCGGGGATCGACGAGCGCCACCCTGGCGCCCGGCACCGAGGCGGCAATCGCCAGCGCTGCGGACAGGCCGACGTAGCCGCCGCCGGCGATCAGCACGTCCACTCTCTCGACGGTCTCGGTCATCGTCCGGTACTCCCGCTGCGATCGAAGGCCCTACCAACATAGTGGGATTGCGGATGGTGGCCAATGGCCCGCCGCGTCCCCACGCGAAAAAGCCGGCCGTAGCTGAAGACGGCTGCCGTAAAAAGAGGCGGCAGTAGCAAGATCGTTTGCCTTTGATATGGGCAGAGTGGCCTCTGTGCCGCTGAAATGATCATCGGGCATGGCGCCTGCGACGCCTCCGACCGCCGAAATGCAGAAAAAGCCGCCTGTTCGGTCCGCTTGGCACAAAGATTGTTTCTCCTGGAGGCATCGAGGCCCGCAACGGGGCGCATCGCGGGGGTGCGCGCCTGGTCCGGGAAACCAGTCGATGGAAGGAACCCCATGAAGATCGTCATGGCAATCATCAAGCCCTTCAAACTGGACGAGGTGCGCGACGCGCTCAACGCCCTCGGCGTGCACGGGCTCACGGTGACGGAAGTCAAGGGCTATGGCCGCCAGAAGGGCCATACCGAGATCTACCGCGGCGCCGAATACGCCGTCAGCTTCCTGCCGAAACTGAAGGTCGAGGTGGCGGTGGCCACCGACCAGGTCGACAAGGTGGTGGAGGCGATCGCCACGGCCGCCAAGACCGGCCAGATCGGCGACGGCAAGATCTTCGTCACATCCATCGAGCACGCCGTGCGCATCCGCACCGGCGAGACCGACGGCGAGGCGCTCTGACCCCACGGCGGGCCCGTTGCCGGGCCTGCCAGGCACGCCGCCGGTTGGCGCCCTCGCGGGCAGGCAGGCCGGACGGACAGTCGACAACCGATTCAAGAGGATTTCGATGAAGCATCTCAAGTCCCTTCTCGCGGCCGCGCCGGCGCTGGCGCTGATGGCCGCCGCGGCGTTCGCCCAGGACGCCGTCGCGCCGGCGGTCGAAGCCGCTGCCCCGGTTCCGGTCGCCGATCCCGGCAACACCGCCTGGGTACTCACCTCCACCGTGCTGGTCGCCATGATGACGGTGCCGGCGCTGGCCCTGTTCTACGGCGGCCTCGTACGCTCCAAGAACGTGCTGTCGATCCTGATGCAGTGCCTAATCGGCTTTGCGGTGATGGCCATCCTGTGGATCGTCTACGGCTATTCGCTGGCCTTCACCATGCCGGGCGAGGCGACCGCGCTGTCGCCGTTCATCGGCACCTTCGACAAGGCCTTCCTGGCCGGCATCACTCCGGAGACGGTGTCCGGCTCCATACCCGAGATCGTCTTCGTCGCCTTCCAGATGACCTTCGCCTGCATCACGCCGGCGCTGATCGTCGGCGCCTCGGCCGAGCGCGTCAAGTTCGGCGCGGTGATCTTCTTCCTGGTGCTGTGGTTCACCTTCGCCTACCTGCCGATGGCCCACATGGTATGGGGCGGCGACGGTTCCTATCTCGGTAGCGTCTGGGGCGCCATCGACTTCGCCGGCGGCACCGTGGTGCACATCAACGCCGGTATCGCCGGTCTGGTCATCGCCATCATGGGCGGCAAGCGCATCGGCCTCGGTCGCGACAACTTCGCGCCGCACAACCTGGTGCTGACCTACATCGGCGCCATGCTGCTGTGGATCGGCTGGTTCGGCTTCAACGCCGGCTCGGAACTAGCCGCCGACGGCATCGCCGGCTACGCGCTGCTCAACACCCTCGTCGCCACCGCCGCCGCGGCCATCGCCTGGCCGTTCGCCGAATGGCTGACCCGTGGGCACGCCTCGCTGCTCGGCGGCGCCTCGGGCGTCGTCGCCGGCCTGGTCGCCATCACCCCGGCCTGCGGCACCGCCGGCCCGTTCGGTGCCATTGTGATCGGCCTTGCCGCCGGCGCGATCTGCTTCTGGGCCGCCACCTGGGTCAAGTCGAAGTTCGGCTATGACGACGCCCTCGACGTGTTCGGCGTGCACGGCGTCGGCGGCATCGTCGGCTCCATCCTGACCGGCGTGTTCGCCAACCCGGCGCTGGGCGGCCTCAAGACCGACTACGCCGGCTTCGGCACCCAGGTCACCGCCCAGGTCGTATCGGTGATCGTCTGCATCCTGGTGTCGGGCGTGGTGTCGTTGATCGCGCTCTCCATCGTCAAGGCGATCATGGGTCTGCGCGTCACCGAGACGGCCGAACGCGAGGGCCTCGACATCACCGCCCATGGCGAGCGCGCCTACAACTGAGCCGACGTCCTGTCGTACGACTTGCAGCGGGCGGATCCCTGAGGGGTCCGCCCGTTCATCCTTTCGGTGCAATCGCCGCGCGACGCGCCGACGGCGGCGGCCTCCATCCCATTTTCCTCTTGGCGCTCGCGCCGGTCGCGCTATGGTCGGCGTATCGACAGGGCGGTTCGCCGCCCATCCCGACACGGACCGGAAAAGAGGTGCCCCCATGAAGATCGTGACGGCCATCATCAAGCCCTTCAAGCTCGACGAGGTGCGCGACGCGCTGACCACGCTCGGCGTGCACGGCCTGACGGTCACCGAGGTCAAGGGCTACGGCCGCCAGAAGGGTCACACCGAAATCTACCGCGGCGCCGAATATGCCGTCAGCTTCCTGCCGAAGCTGAAGATCGAGGTCGCCGTGCCGGCGAACGAGGCGGAGAAGGTGGTGGAGACCATCGCCTCGGCCGCCAAGACCGGCCAGATCGGTGACGGCAAGATCTTCGTCCATGCCATTGAGCATGCCGTGCGCATCCGCACCGGCGAGCAGGACGAGGAAGCGCTCTGAGAGACCGCCCGACCCGACCTCCAGGTGCCCGGCGCTCGCTTCGGTGAAAGCCGGAGCGTCGCTGCCGGACGCAAATTTCGGAAACGGTCTCCGGGACCGTTTCGGGGGCGATCCCGGCGAGAGGGTTAAAGGGCGTTTAACCATGGATGCCTAGAGTGGCCGGGTGACGACAAGGCCGGCCGCTCTCAGGGGCCGCGGGCCGAATCACCCGTTGCCCCGAGCCCAGGCTTTCATGACCACGCCTCTGCCGCCTCCCGTTTCCCCGTTCCAGCGCCTTGGCCGGCTGATCGCCGGCGTGGCGCCCGGCCGTTTGCCGATCGACGTGTCGGTCGGCGAGCCGCGTCACCCGGTGCCGGCCTTCGTCGGCCCGGTGCTCGACGCCGCGCTGGCCGATTTCGTCCGCTATCCGCCGATCAAGGGCACGCCGGCCTTTCGCGCCGCCGTTGCCGGCTGGGCCGAGCGGCGATTCGGCCTGCCGGACGGCACTGTTGATCGCGACGACGGCGTGCTGCCGCTCAACGGCTCGCGCGAGGGTCTGTTCCACGCCACGCTCACCGCCGTGCGGCTGGCCGGCGGCGCCAAGGGGCCACGGCCGGCCATCCTGCTGCCCAACCCCTTCTACGCCGTCTATGCCGCCGCCACTGATGCGGCCGGCGCCGAGCCGGTGCTGGTAGCGGCCGGCCGCGACGACGGCTTCCTGCCGCGCTTCGAGGCGCTGCCGGAGGAGTTGCTTGCCCGCACCGTCGCCGCCTTCCACGCCAGCCCGGCCAACCCGCAGGGAGCGGTGGCCGATCTCGCGATGCTGCAAGGTGTCGTCCGGCTCGCCCGCAGCCACGGCTTCCTTCTGTTCTCCGACGAGTGCTACTCGGAGATCTGGCGCGGCCGGGCACCCGACGGCGTGCTGGCCGCCGCTCATCGCCTCGGCGATGGCTTCTCCGGCGTCGTCGCCTTCAACTCGCTCAGCAAGCGCTCCAACCTCGCCGGCGCCCGTTGCGGCTTCGCCATCGGCGATCCGGCCTTTCTGGCGGCCTGGGCGGTGTTCCGCAACGTCTCGGCGCCGCAGGTGCCGCTGCCGATCCAGGCGGTGGCCGTGGCGGCGCTCGGCGACGAGGCGCATGTCGTCGAAAATCGCCGCCTCTACGATCTCAAATATGCCGCCGCCGCTGACATTCTCGGCGACCGCTTCCCCGATCTGGTGCCGCCCGGCGGCTTCTTCCTGTGGCTCGACGTCGGCCGTTGGGGCGGCGGCGAAACGGTGGCGGCCCGGCTGTGGAGCGAGGCGGGCGTCAAGGTGGTGCCGGGCGGCTATCTGTCGGCCACCGGCGCCGACGGCGTCAATCCGGGCGCCGACTTCATCCGCATCGCCATGGTCGAAAGCCTGGAGACCAGCCGCGAGGCGCTGAGCCGTCTGTCGGAGGTTCTGTCATGAGAGCAGAGATGAGGACCAGCCCCCGCCTGCGCGACAACGGCCGCCTTGACGGACCCTACGAGCCGCGCCCCGGCAACGCCCGCCGCGCCGCCAACCTGCGCGACCTCGACCAGCGCCAGCGTCAGGCGGCGCCGAGCCGCGAGGATCGCCTCAGGCAGGCGATGCTGCGCAACATCGCCGGCGCCTCCGGCCTGATGCTGATCGCCGGCGTCGCGGCGCTGTCGGCCGCGCTCGCCACCTGGTCGGTGGACGATCCGAGCTGGAGCCATGTCGCCGACGGCCCGACGCGCAACGTCATGGGCTCGGCCGGCGCGGTGATCGCCGATCTCGTCATGCAGCTGTTCGGCCTCACCGCGGCGCTGTTCCTGGCGCCGGTGGTGATCTGGGGCTGGCAACTCACCGTCGGCCGCATCCCGCGCGTCGCCAGGAACCGGCTGTTCGGCTGGGTGATCGGCACGCTGGTCGGCGCCGCCTTCATGGGCGCGCTGCCGCCCACCACCGGCTGGCCGCTGCCGACCGGTCTCGGCGGCGCCATCGGCGACCTCATCCTGCAACTGCCGGCCGCCTTCAACAGCGGCGTCCTCACCGACACGCTGCGCCTCGTCGTGCTGATCGTCACCGGGCCGCTGTCGCTCGTGGCGATGATCTATGCCTCCGGCATTCCCGGCCGCAAGATCGGCGCCGCCGCGCCGGCCCGCGACTGGCAGGAGGATGACGACGAGGAAGACGAGGAGGAAGGCCGCCTCGCGGCGCTGCGCGGCGTCGTCGGCCACTGGTGGCTGACGCTGCGCGCCGGCCTCTCCCGCCGCTTCCTGCGCCGGCCGGCCTTCGCCTATCCCGGCGAGGAATACGAGGACGACGAGGACGACTACCAGCCTCCGGCGCCTCGCCGGGCCGAGCCGACCATGGCCCGGACGCGGCCGGTGGCGCCCGTAGCCGACGAGGACGACGATTTCGGGCCGGCGCCGGTCGTCGACCGGCGTGGCGGCCGGGTGGAGCCGAGCTTCGCGCCGGAAGCGCCGCGCGCCGCGCCGGCGCCGATCGTCGACGAGGAGGAAGACGACGACGATTCGCCGCCCTTCGCCCTCGACGACCGGCTCGCCGACTATGACGAGACCGAGGGCGAGCCGATCGCTCCGCCGAAGCCGGTCGCCGTCGCACCGGCGCCGCGCAGCTTCGAGGCGCGGCCTGCTCCCTTGCGCGGCCCCGCTTCGCGCATCGGCAAGCCGGCCGCCCAGCCCGACAAGCCGGCCGGCCGCGTCAAGGCGCCGGCGCCGCCGGTGCAGCAGGCCAAGCGCGCCAAGGGCGGCACCCAGTTGTCGCTGCTCGACGCCGCCGGCTTCGAGTTCCCCGATATCGAGCTGCTAGCCGAGCCCAAGGGCGGCAACGGCGTGCAATACACGCCCGACAGCCTGGAGCAGAACGCCGGCCTTCTGGAAGGCGTGCTGGAGGATTTCGGCATCAAGGGCGAGATCTTCAACGTCCGTCCCGGCCCGGTGGTGACGCTCTACGAACTGGAGCCGGCGCCCGGCATCAAGTCGTCGCGCGTCATCGGCCTTGCCGACGACATCGCCCGCTCGATGAGCGCCGTCGCCGCCCGCGTCGCCGTCATCCCCGGCAAGAACGCCATCGGCATCGAACTGCCCAACCAGCGGCGCGAGATGGTCTACCTGCGCGAGCTGATCGCCAGCCAGGACTTCGAGAAGTTCAAGGGCCGCCTGGCGCTCGCCCTCGGCAAGACCATCGGCGGCGAGCCCGTCATCATCGACCTCGCCCGCACGCCGCACATGCTGGTGGCCGGCACCACCGGCTCGGGCAAGTCGGTGTCGATCAACACGATGATCCTCAGCCTGCTCTATCGCATGACGCCCGAGGAATGCCGGCTGATCATGATCGACCCGAAGATGCTGGAGCTGTCGGTCTACGACGGCATTCCGCATCTGCTGACGCCGGTGGTCACCGATCCGCGCAAGGCGGTGGTGGCGCTCAAGTGGACGGTCCGCGAGATGGAGGACCGCTACAAGAAGATGTCCAAGGTCGGCGTGCGCAACATCGAGGGCTTCAACGCCCGCGTGGCGCAGGCCATCGAGCGCGGCGAGAGCATCAACCGCACCGTCCAGACCGGCTTCGACAAGGAGACCGGCGAGCCGGTGTTCGAGACCGAGGAAATGGAGCTGAAGCCGCTCCCCTTCATCGTGGTCATCATCGACGAGATGGCCGACCTGATGATGGTGGCCGGCAAGGAGATCGAGGGCGCGGTGCAGCGTCTGGCCCAGATGGCCCGCGCCGCCGGCATCCATGTCATCATGGCGACGCAGCGGCCGTCGGTGGACGTCATCACCGGTACCATCAAGGCCAACTTCCCGACCCGCATCTCCTTCCAGGTGACCTCGAAGATCGACAGCCGCACCATCCTCGGCGAGCAGGGCGCCGAGCAGCTGCTCGGCCAGGGCGACATGCTCTACATGCAGGGCGGCGGCCGCATCCAGCGCGTCCACGGCCCGTTCGTTTCCGACGGCGAGGTGGAGGCGATCGTCGCCCATCTGAAGACGCAAGGAACGCCGGACTATCTCGACGCCATCACCGCCGACGACGAGGAGGATGGCGGCGGCGAATCCCCCGTTTCGACCGATGAGGGCGCCGACCTCTACGATCAGGCGGTGGCGCTGGTGCTGCGTGACAAGCGGGCCACCACCAGCTACATCCAGCGCCGACTCGGCATCGGCTACAACCGTGCCGCCTCGATCATCGAGCGCATGGAGAAGGAAGGGTTGGTCGGCCCGCCCAACCACGCCGGAAAACGCGAGATCCTGGTGCGCACCAACGAGGATTGACGGCGGCGGCCGCAAGCCGGACAAAGGGCGTCTTCCCCCTGCGGGAGGACGCCCTTTTCCGTCATCGGCTGCCGCCATGCATCGCATCCTGATCTCCGCCTGCCTGATCGGTCGACCGGTCCGCTACGACGGCGCCGGCAAGCCGCTCGCCGACCACCGTGTTGACGGCTGGCTGGCGGAAGGCCGGCTGGTGCCGCTCTGCCCGGAGATGCTGGGTGGCCTGCCGGTGCCGCGGCCGCCGGCCGAGATCGTCGGCGGCGACGGCGGCGACGTGCTGGCCGGCCGGGCGGCCGTGGTGACTGCGACCGGCGAGGACGTGACCGCCGCCTTCCTGGCCGGCGCCGCTGCCGCGCTCGATCTTGCCCGACGAGAGGGCTGCGGTCATGCTCTGCTGATCGATCGCAGCCCGTCCTGCGGCAGTCTCGCGATTTATGACGGCAGTTTCTCCGGCCGGCGGACCCCTGGTGCCGGCGTCGTCGCCGCCCTGCTGGTCGCGAACGGCATTGCCGTCTTCGCCGATTGCCAGCTGGATTGCCTCGTCGCCGCGATGGAGGCGTGCGAACGAGGGGAACCCGCGGCGGGGTGAGGGCGTTGTGTCTTCCGCCGGCCGTCCGGCCGGATCGGACTTCCTGACGGAGAGCCCCATGGCAGACAGCATCCTCGTTCTCGGCGCCACCGGCACCATCGGCCAACTGGTCGTTTCCGAACTGGTGGCGAAAGGCGAAACCGTGAAGGCGGCCGCCCTCGACGGCGAGGCGCATCCCAATGCCGAGGCGCTGCGGTTCGACTTCCGCGATCCCGCCAGCATCGCGCCGCTGTTCGAAGGCGTCGACCGCGTCTTCGTGCTGATGCCGTCGGCGCCGCTCGACGTCATCGGCGCGCTGATGCCGGTGATGCGGCACGTCGTCGACCGCAAGATCAAGGCGGTGCTGCTGTCGACCATCGGCACCGACGTCTCCGACGACAACCCCTACCGCCGCCTCGAGCTGGTGCTGGAGAATTCCGGCCTGCCTTTCGTCATCCTCCGGGCCAACTGGTTCGCCGACAATTTCCGCACCGTCTGGAAGGACGACGTGCGCAAGGGCGAGCTGGCGCTGCCGGCCGACGACGGCCTGATCAGCTTCGTCGACGGCCGCGACGTGGCCGCCGCCGCCGCCGTGGCGCTGACCGGTTCCGACTTCGACGGTCAGACGCTGTTCCTCACCGGCCCTTCGGCCATTCCGCTCGCCCGCGCCGCCGAGGTGATGAGCCACGTCACCGGCCGGCCGGTGACCTTCCGGCCGATCACCACCGCCGATTACGAGGCGCGGCTGGCCGCCGAGGGCGTGCCGGAGCAGCAGATCGCCGAGCGGGTGGCCGAGTTCGATACCATCCGCGACGGCACGGCGTCGATCGTCAGCCCGGCCGTCGAGAAGATGACCGGCCGGCCGCCGCGCTTCTTCGAGGCCTTCGCCAAGGATCACGCCACCGACTTCGTCCGGTCGTGAGCGGGGCGGAAAACGCCGCTGCCGGCGTCGAGAGCATTGACCCCCCGTGCCGTTTCTGATGATGGTCATTCAGTGACATTTTTCGCGGGGGTCCGGCGCATCAGGCGCCTGGCTGCGCGGCGGCGTGGGACAGAAGACGAGACGATGGCGACCGAGCGATACAACGCGCGCGAATCGGAGACGCGCTGGCAGAAGGCCTGGACCGAGGCCAAGGTGTTCGAGACGAAGAACGACGATCCGCGGCCGAAGTATTACGTGCTCGAGATGTTCCCCTATCCGTCCGGCCGCATCCACATCGGGCACGTGCGCAACTACACCATGGGCGACGTGGTGGCCCGCTACAAGCGCGCCAAGGGCTTCAACGTCCTGCATCCCATGGGCTGGGACGCCTTCGGCATGCCGGCCGAGAACGCGGCGATGAAGGGCGGCGTCCATCCCAAGACCTGGACCTACGACAACATTGCCGCCATGCGCGGCCAGCTGAAGAGCATGGGCCTGTCGCTGGACTGGAGCCGCGAGTTCGCCACCTGCGACGAGGACTACTACACCCAGCAGCAGAAGCTGTTCCTCGACTTCATTCAGGCCGGCCTCGTCTACCGCAAGAAGTCCAAGGTCAACTGGGACCCCGTCGATATGACGGTGCTCGCCAACGAGCAGGTGATCGACGGCCGCGGCTGGCGCTCCGGTGCGCTGGTCGAGCAGCGCGAGCTGACGCAGTGGTTCCTGCGGATCTCCGACTATTCCGACGAGCTGCTGTCCGCCCTCGACGGGCTCGACCGCTGGCCGGACAAGGTCCGGACCATGCAGCGCAACTGGATCGGCCGTTCGGAGGGCCTCAGGGTCCGCTTCGAGATCGACGGCGCTCCGGTGGCCGGCGAGCCGACCATCGAGGTGTTCACCACCCGTCCGGACACCCTCTTCGGCATGAGCTTCCTGGCTCTGTCGGCCGACCATCCGGTGGCGCGCGCGCTGTCCGAGACCGACCCGGCCGCCGCCGCCTTCTCCGAGGAGTGCCGGCGCATCGGCACCTCGGCGGCGGCGCTGGAGACGGCCGAGAAGAAGGGCTACGCCACCGGCCTCAGCGTCAGGCACCCCTTCAACGGCAAGAGCTATCCGGTCTACATCGCCAACTTCGTGCTGATGGACTACGGCACCGGCGCCATCTTCGGCTGCCCGGCGCATGACCAGCGCGACCTCGACTTCGCCCGCAAGTACGGCCTTTCCGTCACGCCGGTGGTGCTGCCCGAGGGCGCCGACCCCGCCGCCTTCGCGGTGGCCGACGTCGCCTATACCGACGACGGCAAGCTGTTCAACTCCGACTTCCTCGACGGAATGGACGTCGAGGCGGCCAAGGATCTCGTCGCCTCGAAGCTGGAGGCGACGACGCTCTCCGGCGCGCCGGCCGCCCGGCGCCAGGTGAACTATCGCCTGCGCGACTGGGGCATCTCGCGCCAGCGCTACTGGGGCTGCCCGATCCCGGTGATCCACTGCGAGGCCTGCGGCGTGGTGCCGGTGCCGGCCAAGGATCTGCCGGTCCGCCTGCCGGAGGACGTCGAGTTCGATCGGCCCGGCAACCCGCTCGACCGCCACCCGTCGTTCACCAAATGCATCTGTCCGACCTGCGGCAAGCCGGCGCGGCGCGAGACGGATACCATGGACACCTTCGTCGATTCGTCCTGGTACTACACGCGCTTCACCGAGCCGCGCGCCCAGACGCCGACCGTGCCGGAGGTGGCCAACGCCTGGCTGCCGGTCGACCAGTATATTGGCGGCATCGAGCACGCCATCCTGCACCTGCTCTATTCGCGCTTCTTCACCCGCGCCATGAAGAAATGCGGCCACGTCGGCTTCGACGAGCCGTTCCGCGGCCTGTTCACGCAAGGCATGGTGGTGCACGAAACCTACCAGTCGGAGAGCGGCGAATGGCTGTCTCCGGCCGACGTCGAGGTCTTCGAGGAGGGCGGCAGCCGCAAGGCGCGGCTGCGGTCGTCGGGTGCGCCGGTCAGGATCGGCCCGATCGAGAAGATGTCGAAGTCGAAGAAGAACACCGTCGACCCCACGGACATCATCGACAGCTTCGGCGTCGACACCGCCCGCTGGTTCATGCTGTCCGACAGCCCGCCGGAGCGTGACGTCGAGTGGACCGAGGCCGGCGCGCAGGGCACCGCCCGCTTCCTGCAGCGCGTCTGGCGCATCGTCTCGGAGGCGTCCGAGCTGGTGCCGGGCGCCGGCCGGGCCGAGGGCGGCGACAAGCTGGCGCTGTCCTTGCGCAAGGCGGCGCACAAGGCGCTGGCCGCCGTCGAGGAGAACATCGAGGGCCTGCGCTTCAACGTGGCGCTCGCCAAGATCTACGAGCTGGTCAACACGCTGGCCGGCGCGCTGTCCGCCGACAAGGCGCTGCTCGCCGCCGATGGCACCGCCGCGGCGGCGCTGCTCGAGGCGACCGGTCTCCTCGTCCGGATGATGGCGCCGATGACGCCGCATCTCGCCGAGGAGAGCTGGGCGGCGCTCGGCAACGACGGGCTGGTGGCGCTCACCGACTGGCCGGTGGTCGAGCGGGCGCTGCTGGTCGAGGACGAGGTGACGCTGCCGGTGCAGGTCAACGGCAAGAAGCGCGCCGACGTCACCGTGGCGCGCACCGCCTCGCCGGCCGAGGTGGAGGCCGAGGTGATGAAGCTCGAAGCCGTGATCAAGGCGCTCGACGGCAAGAGCCCGAAGAAGGTCATCGTCGTCGCCCAGAGGATCGTCAATGTGGTCGTCTGATCTCAGCCGCCGCGGCCTGATGCTGGCGGCCGCCGCCGGCCTGCTCGCCGCCTGCCAGGTGCGGCCGGTCTATGCGCCGGTCGGCTCGTCGGCGGCGGAGAGCCGACCGGCCGTCGCCACCGAACTCGCCTCGATCGCCGTCGAGACGCAGACCGACCGGATCGGCCAGACGCTGATGAACGAACTGATCTTCCAGCTGCGCGGCGGCGGCGCGCTGGTGGCGCCCAAGTACCGGCTGCACCTCATCCTGACGACGCGCGTCTCCGATCTGGCCATCCGCGCCCGCGAAGGCATTCCGGTGGCGCGCCTGTTGTCGCTGACCGCCACCTACACGCTGACCGAAATCGCCAGCGGCCGGGTGATCACCTCCGACAACGTCTATACGACGGCCTCCTACGACACGAGTTCGCAGCGTTATGCCAACGTCCGCGCCGAGCGCGACGCCGGCGACCGGGCGGCCCGGACGGCGGCGGCCGACATCCGCCTCAGGCTGTCCTCGGCGCTGATCGGCAAGGGCTGAGCCGATGGTGGCGGCGCGCCCCCAGGAGGCCGATCGCCTCGTCGCGCGGCCGCCGCGCGACGTCGCCTTCTACCTCGTCTACGGGCCGGACACTGGCCTGGTTTCCGAGCGGGCGCGGACGATCGCCGCCGCCTTCGCCGACCCGGCCGATCCCTTCGCGCTCGTCCGCATCGAGGCCGGCGAGCTGACGGCCAACCCGACGCGGCTCGCCGACGAGGCCTATGCCCTGTCGATGTTTTCCAGCCGGCGGGCGATCCTGCTGCGCGACGGCGGTCGCACCGATCTGGCCGGCCGCTTCAAGGCGCTGTTCCGGCAACCGCCGACCGACACCGCCGTGGTCGTCGAGGCGGGCGATCTCAAGAAATCCAATCCGCTGCGCGTGTTGTTCGAGCAGGAGAAGGGCGCCTACGCCATTCCCTGCTTTGCCGACGATGACAGATCAATCGGCGCTTTGATCGACGAGGAGGTGGCGGCGGCCGGCCTTGCCATCGCGCCGGAGGCGCGGGCGCTTCTCATCTCGTTGCTCGGCGGTGACCGGCTGATGACGCGCGGCGAGGTGCGCAAGCTCTGCCTCTACGCCCATGGCGCCGGCTCCATCGCGCTCACCGACGTCGAGGCGCTGATCGGCGACAGCTCGACCTTCGCCGTCGACGAGCTGATCGATGCGGCGGCCGGCGGCCTGCCGCCGGCGCTGGTCGAGGGGCTGGCCAAGGCGCGCGCCGAGGGCGTCGACGCCGGTCAGATCGCCGGTGCCGCGCTGCGTCATTTCATGCTGCTCGATGAACTCCGGGCAGCCGTCGAGAACGGCGTCAATCCGGCCGACGCGGTGAACGGCGCCCGGCCGCCGGTATTCTTCAAGCGCAAGGGCAAGGTGGAGGCGGCGATCGGCCTGTGGCCGCCGGCCCGGCTGGCCCGGGCGATCGTCGTGCTCGGTGAGGCGGCGCGCGACGCCCGCCTCAGTCCGGCGCTCTCCGCCGACATCGTCGGCGAGACGCTGCTGACGCTGGCCCGCGCCGCCGAGCAGGCAAGCCGGCGCAGAAGATAGGCCTTATGCCAACCCGCGAAGATGCTGACGCATCCGCTCGTTGAGAAATTCGTGACCGGACTATCACCAGCCATTTTCAAACCTGCCGATATTACGCCGGGCCGATGTGGCCGAAGGCGGCCAGCACGCGGGCGTATTGCACCCGCCGGTGCAGCGGCGCCACGCCGGGCAGCTCGGCGAGCGGCCGCCAGCGCAATTCGACGAATTCCGCCGGTTCGTCGGTATGGGTGGCGGCGACGGTGATCTCGTCCTCGGAGCCGACGAAGCGGAAGGCCGCCCAGCGCTGGCGCTGGCCGCGGAAGGGATAGAGCTTGTGCACCTTGGAACCGCGGGCCGGGAAGTCGTAGCTCCACCAGTCGTCGGTGAGGGCGATCAGCTCGGCGCTGCGGACGCCGGTTTCCTCCCAGAGTTCGCGACGCGCCGCCGCAATAATGTCCTCGCCGGCATCGATGCCGCCCTGCGGCAGCGCCCAGTCGGCGCCGTCGGCGAACACCTCCGGATCGGGCCAGCCGAACGGGTTGGCGTGCGCCCGGCCGGCGAACACCAGGCCGCGGCTGTCGAACAGGCAGATGCCGACGTTCGGCCGGTAGGGGAGGTCGGGCGAGAGCGGATCGCGCGCCGCGGGATCGGGCGGCGTCGTGGCGGCCGGCAGGCGGGCGGTCACGCCGGTACCGCCAGATGGGCGAAGGCGGCGCAGACCTGTTCGTAGACCGGCCGCTTGAACGGCACGATCAGCGACGGTACCTCGGCCAGCGGCTTCCAGGCCCAATGCGAGAACTCGGCCGGGTGGGCGCCGCCGCCGGGATGGTCGACGTCGATCTCGGCATCATCGCCGAGGAAGCGGAAGGCGAACCACTTCTGCGTCTGGCCGCGCCACTTCTTGCGGAACCGGCCGGCGGCGATGTCGTCGGGGACGTCGTAGCGGTACCAGTCGGGCGCCTCGCCGATCAGCAGGGTCGAGCGCACCGAGGTCTCCTCCCACAGCTCGCGGCGGGCGGCGTCGAGCGGGCTCTCGCCGTCGTCGATGCCGCCCTGCGGCATCTGCCAGGGCGCCGGCGTGCCGGTCATGTCGGCGACATGCTTGCGGTGGCCGACGAACACCAGGCCGGCGCGGTTGATCAGCATGGCCCCGGCGCAGGGGCGGTAGGGCAGGTCGGTGCGGGAGGTCATCGGGTCAGCTCCGCTTGGGGACGGCGGTGATCGGCACCAGCGTGATACCGCGGCCGTCGAGGCCGGTCACCCAGCCGGCCAGCGCCTTCAGCGTCGCCGGCCGGGCGCTGGCGACGCCGACGGCGAGGCCGCGCGTGCGGGCGATCTGCTCGAGCTGGGCGAGGCGGCCGGCGATCTCGCGCGGCGTCGGCACCGTGTCGATGGTCAGGTCGGCCTTGGCGAATGTCGTCTTGAAGCGGCCGGCCGACTCGGCGGCGACGCTGCGCGGCGAGCTGCCGTCGTCGAGATAGAGCAGGCCGCGCAGGGCGATCTCCTCCATCATCGGGTCGAGGGCGGCGGCCTCGGCGGTGAAGCGGGCGCCCATGTAGTTGACGATGCCGACATAGGTGGTGAGGCGGCCCATCACCCGGTGCAGGTTCTCGATGTTCTGCCGCGCATCCTTGCCGACCAGCAGCGTGTTCTCGCCGGGGTCGTTGTCGGGGTAGTCGAAGGGTTCGAGCGGCACCTGCAGCAGCAGTTCGTGGCCGTCCTCGCGCGCCTTGGCGGTCCAGCGGTCGAGGCTGGCGCCATAGGGGGCGAAGGCGAGTGTGACCTCGGGCGGCAGGTCGGCGAGCGCCTGCTGCGTGCCGGTCTGGCTGAGACCGAGGTCGCCGACCACCAGGGCGATCTTCGGCGCGGCGCCGATGAAGCCGGGCACCGGCCGGGCGTAGACGTCGGCCGGCCGGCGACCGTCGGCGGCGACGCGCGGCAGTGGCCCGAAGGGCGAGGGTTCGACCAGGGCGACATCGGCCTCGACCGGCAGCGCCACCCGGACCGGCGCGCCCTCGGGACCGTCGATACCGACGGCGGCGGCGTCTGCGATATCGGGCTGGACCTCGGCGGGCGGCGGCAGCAGTTCGCCGGTGCCGGACTTCACGCCGACCGTGGCGATGTCGGCGCGGGCGTAGCCGGTGTTGGATGCCTCGATCTTGACGCGAGCATAGGGTTCGCCGCCGAAGGGATCGTTGACCACCATCAGCCAGACGGCGAGGCCGGCGATCAGGCTGGCGGTGAGCACGGCGGCGATGGCGCCGACCGGCAGGCGGAACTTGCGGCCGCCAGCGCCGCCGAAGCCGAGGGGATTGGACAGATCGTTCATGGCGCGTGCGGTCCCGGCGGCGGGCAGCGGCCCTGATTCGCTCCCCGGAGCTTAGAGCATCGCGTGGAAAAGTGGGAACCGGCTTCTGGCGGACCGATGCGATCGGAAAGCCGGGGTGCCCGGCAGCCCAGCCGGACGGGGGCGGGCCAGAAAGATATCCGGCCCGCGCGCCTCGGTCGTTCAGTTGGCGGCCGCTTCACCCTTCGGCGGGAAGGCGGCGTTGGCCTGCAAGCCGCGCAACAGGTCGAGCGCCAGATTGAGCTGCTTGTCGTCCTTGGGGTCGGGCGGCACGTAGGCTTGGCTGCCCGAGCCTTCGGCGCCGGCCGTCTCGCTCTTCAGGTGGCCCTTCAGCGACGCCTCGCCCTTGGTCTCGGTCACCTGGCTCTTCAGATCCTCGGGCAGGTCCTGCAGCACCTCGATGTCGGGGTGGATGCCCTTGGCCTGGATCGAGTTGCCCGACGGCGTGTAGTAGCGGGCGGTGGTCAGGCGGATGGCGCCGTTGGCGCCGAGCGGGATGATGGTCTGCACCGAGCCCTTGCCGAACGAGCGCGTGCCGATGATGGTGGCGCGGCGATGGTCCTGCAGCGCGCCGGCGACGATCTCCGACGCCGAGGCCGATCCGCCGTTGATCAGCACGATCACCGGCTTGCTGCCGACCAGCTCGCCGGCCTTGGCGGCGTAGCGGCGGGTGTCGCCGTCGTGGCGGCCGCGCGTCGAGACGATCTCGCCCTTGTCGAGGAAAGCGTCGGACACGGCGATCGCCTGGTCGAGCAGGCCGCCCGGATCGTTGCGCAGGTCGAGCACGTAGCCCTTCAGACGGTCGTCGGGAACGGCGGCGCCGATCTTGTCGATCGCCGTCTTCAGGCCATCGAAGGTCTGGGCGGTGAACTGGGAGACGCGGATGTAGCCGACGTCGTCCTTCACCTCGTAGCGCACCGACTGCACCTTGATGACGTCGCGGACGATCTTGACGTCGAATGGCTTGTCGGTGCCGCGCGCCACGGTCAGCGTGATCGCCGAATCGACCGGGCCGCGCATCTTGTCGACCGCTTCGTTGAGGGTGAGGCCCTTGACGTCGGTGCCGTCGATGGCGGTGATCAGGTCGCCCGAGCGGATGCCAGCCTTGGCGGCCGGCGTGTCGTCGATCGGCGTCACCACCTTGACCAGGCCGTCCTCCATGGTGACCTCGATGCCGAGGCCGCCGAACTCGCCCTTGGTCTGGACCTGCATGTCCTGGTAGCTCTTGGCATTCATGTAGCTCGAATGCGGATCGAGCGAGGTCAGCATGCCGTTGATGGCCGCCTCGATCAGCGCCGGCTCGTCGGGCTCCTCGACATAGTCGGAGCGGATGCGCTCGAACACGTCGCCGAACAGGTTGAGCTGGCGGTAGGTATCGACGCCGGCGGCCACGGCCGACCCGAAGCCGGGCAGACGGTGCTCGAGGGTCAGGGTGGTGACACCGGCGCCGATGACGGCGCCCGCTGCGAGTAGCGACAGTTTTCTGATCATCCGCTGACCTTCCGATCCTGCGATGCGACCCACCAGGGTGATGGGTCGATCGAAGTTCCACCTTTGCGAAATTCGACGTAGAGCACGGGCTGCGTGACGCTGGCGTCCAGCGCGGCGGCGCTGGCCAGCCGTTGATTTCCCATGACACCGACGGGCTCGCCCGTCAAAACAAATTGGTCCAGCTGGACGTCGATCCGTTCCATGCCGGCAAGCACGATATGATAGTCGCCGCCGGCGTCGAGGATCAAGAGCTGTCCGTAGGAGCGGAACGGCCCGGCGTAGACGACGCGGCCGTCGGCCGGCGACACCACGCGGGCGCCGGCGCGGGTGGCGATCGACTGGCCCTGCGACAGGCCGCCGAGGCCGTTGTCGTCGCCGAAGGATTGCAGGTTGACGCCGCGCACCGGCAGGATCAGCCGGCCCTTGGCTTCGTCGAAGGCGACGGCCGGGCCGAGACGACCGCCGGCGGCCGGCGGCGCGCTGGCGGCGGCCGGCTGTCCGGGGCGGGCGGCGGGCAGCGCCTTCTTCATGCCGGCGATCAGCTCCTCGAGGCTGCGGGCGGTCCTGGCCAGCTCCTCGGCCTTCGTCTTCTCGGCGGCCAGCTCGGCGGCGCGCGCCTCGCTGTCGGTCTTCTTTTTATCGATCAGCAGGGCGAGGCGCTGCCGCTCCTCGGCGATGGCGGCGGCGTCGGCCTTGAGGCGATCGCGCTCGGCGGCGGCGCGGGTGCGCTCGGCAACCAGCGCGTCGAGGTCGGATTGCAGCGCCTCGGCCTCGATGCGGATCTCCGGCAGCACGGCGCCGACGACCACGGCCGAACGCACCGCCTTCAGCGCGTCTTCCGGGCTGACGATGAGGGCCGGCGGCGGCTGGCGGCCGATGCGCTGGGCGGTGGACAGCACGGCGATCAGCACGTCGCGCCGGCCGGCCAGCGAGGCGCGGATGCGGGCCTCGTTGTCGGCGCCGCGAGCGAGCCGCTCCTCGCTGTCGGTGATCGACTGTTCCAGCGACTGGACGCGGGCGGCGGAGGCGAGCAGGCGGTCGGTCAGTTCCTGCTGGTCGCGCGACAGGTCGGCGATCTCGGCGGCGATCTCCGCCTGCCGCTCGGCCGACAGCTCCATGGCGCCGCGCAGCTTGGCCAGCTCCTGGTCCTTCAACGCCCGCTCGGCCTCGACGTCGACCTTGTCGGAGACGGCGGCCGGGCGGACGGCGTCGCTGGTTGCCGGCGCGAAGGCGGTCGCCTCGACCGGCAGTCCGTCCTCGGCGGCGGCGTGGCCGCAGACCGCCGCGGCAAGCGCGGCGAGGACAAGGCGGCGGGCTCCGGTGCATCGCGTTTGAAGCGGCATGAACGGCGGGGTGTCCGGTGACGGTATGGTCGAACGGCCGAGTCTATCGGCCTTTCCGTTAACGCTCCGTCAACCAAACGGGGCGCCTCAGGGCCGGTGATAGGGGTGGCCGCTCAAGATGGTGACGGCACGATAGACCTGCTCTGCGGCGAGAATGCGGACGATCTGGTGCGGCCAGGTCAGCCGGCCGAAGGAAATGCGGTGGCCGGCGCGCGACAGCAATTCCTGGCCGTGGCCGTCCGGTCCGCCGATCAGCAACACGGCGGTGGGCGTGCCGCGGTCGCGGGCGTCGCCCAGCATCTCGGCGAAGCGCTCGGAGGTCGGCGAATCGCCGCGCTCGTCGAGGGCGATCAGCAGGGCGCCGGGCGGCAGCTCGGCCAACAGGCCGCGCGCCTCCTCCTCCTTGCGCTGCAGGGTCTCGCGCGCCCGGCTCTCCAGGATCTCCCGGGCGGTGACGGAGGTAAAGCCGATCGCCCGGCCGGCTTTGTCGGCGCGGTCGAGGTAGCGGTCGGCAAGTTCGCGTTCAGGGCCGGCCTTCAGTTTTCCAACGGCGTGGATGGCGATGCGCATGATGTCCAGTATCGTTCAAGGCGCACGCCCTGCCGCCGGGGCCGGCGGCCCCGCGCGCCGGGGTCTCGAGAGTCCTGCCGGCTTTTATCCGGACATCCGCTTGTCCGAAAAGTCTGCAACTTTTCGGGCGGATGCCTCAACGCCGGCCGGGGGCGGGAGCCGGATCGGGCGCCCACATCTTCTCGAGATGGTAGAACTCGCGCACTTCCGGCCGGAAGACGTGAACGATGACCGAACCGGCGTCGATCAGCACCCAGTCGCAGGCCGGCTGGCCCTCGACGGCGGCGTTGCCGAAGCCGGCGTCTTTCAGATCCTTCACCACATGGTCGGCGATGGCGCCGACGTGGCGGCTGGACCGGCCGGTGCAGATGACCATGTGGTCGGTGATCGGCGTCTTGGCGGAGACGTCGAGATCGACGACATCCTCGGCCTTGGCATCGTCAAGGCTAGCGAGGATGGTGTCGATGAGCGATCGCGGGGAAGAGGCATCGCCGGCGAAGGCGGCGACGTCGGCAAAGGGGGTGGCGCGGAAGGCCGCGGCGTCCTCGGTGAAAGGCATGCTCAGGGGTGCACCTCGAAATGCGCTCCGTGGCGGCCGGCCCGATGCCGGCAGCGGCGGATAGAGAAAAGGATGGACCTCGTCGGTGACGTTTTCAAGATCGACGCGGACCAATGGCTAAGCCTTGCCGGCGGCGCGGCGCAGGTCGCTCGACGACAGCGGCACCTTGACGCCGGCCAGGAACACCCAGGCCGGCGGGCGAAGGTCGGCCAGAAGGCCGGCGTCGCGCTCGGCGATGCGCGCCCCGGCGAAGGCGCGGGCAGCCGGCGAGGCCAGAGCGGCGAAGGTGGCGCCGGGGCGATCGACGACGGCGATCGGCAGCGTGCGGGCGATCTCCTTCCAGCCGCCCCAGCGGTGGAAGGTCGCCCAGTTGTCGGCGCCGATCACCAGCACGAAGCGCACCGACGGTCTCAGGCGGGTCAGCCGGCGGACCAGATCGATGGTGTAGCGGGTGCCGAGCCGTGCCTCGAGGTCGGTGACCACGGCGCGCGGGTGACGCGCCACCGTGGCGACCGCCGCCAGCCGTCGCTCGACATCCGGCAGGCCGTCGGTGGATTTCAGCGGGTTGCCGGGGCTGACCAACCACCAGATGCGGTCGAGCCTGAGGCGCTGGAGGGCGAGACGCGCCACGTGGGCATGGCCGCGGTGCGGCGGGTTGAACGAGCCGCCGTAGAGCCCGACCCTCAGGCCGGGCAGCGTCGCGGGGAGGCGGGGGATCGTCACGGCCGCGTCTGGCCGGCGCCGTGGACGCGGTAGTTGAAGGAGGTGAGCTGCTCGACGCCGACCGGCCCGCGGGCGTGCATCTTGCCGGTGGCGATGCCGATCTCGGCGCCCATGCCGAACTCGCCGCCGTCGGCGAACTGCGTCGAGGCGTTGTGCAGCACGATGGCCGAATCGACCTCGGCGAGGAAGCGATCGGCGGCGGCCTGGTCGGCGGTGACGATGCTGTCGGTATGATGCGAGCCGTAGCTCTCGATATGGGCGATGGCGCCGTCGACGCCGGCCACCAGCGCCACCGAGATGATCGGCGCCAGATATTCGGTCGACCAGTCGGCCTCGGTGGCCGGCGCGGCGTCGGGGAAGCGGGCGCGCACCTCGCCGGTGGCGCGGATCTCGCAACCGCGCGCGGAGAGGGCCTTCAGGATCGGCACCAGATGCGTGTCGGCGGCGGCGCGGTCGACCAGCAGCGTCTCGGCCGAGCCGCAGACGCCGACGCGTCTCAGCTTGGCATTGACGGCGATCGATATCGCCATATCCAAGTCGGCGGCCTTGTCGACGTAGACGTGGCAAAGACCTTCGAGATGGGCGAACACCGGCACGCGCGCTTCGCGCTGCACCCGCTCGACCAGGCTCTTGCCGCCGCGCGGCACGATGACGTCGATGGTGCCGTTGAGGCCGGTCAGCATCGCGCCGACGGCGGCGCGGTCCTTGACCGGCACCAGCTGGATGGCGTCCTCGGGCAGGTTGGCCGTCCGGAGGCCGGCGGCCAGCGCCACGAGGATCGCCTGCGAGGTGGCAAGCGAATCGGAGCCGCAGCGCAGCACGGCGGCGTTGCCGGCCATCAGGCAGAGCGCGCCGGCGTCGGCGGTGACGTTGGGCCGGCTCTCGAAGATGATGCCGATCACCCCGAGCGGCGTCGCCACGCGCTCGATGCGGAGGCCGTTCGGCCGCGTCCAGGCGGCCAGCACCCGGCCGACCGGATCGGGCAGGGCGGCGATCTCCTCCAACGCTCTGGCGATCGCCTCGACGCGGCCGGCGTCGAGCGTGCCGCGGTCGATGAACGAGGCGGCGGCGCCGTTCTCCTGCATCGCCGCGACGTCGGCGGCGTTGGCGGCGAGGATGTCGGCGGCGCGGGCGCGCACCTCGCCGGCCATGGCCTTCAGCGCCGCCACCTTGTCGGCGGCGGTGGCGCGGGCGAGGCGGCGGGCGGCGGCGCGGGCGCGCCGGCCGATGCCGGCCATCAGATCGGAAACGGAGGCGTCGGTGGTGGCGGTCATGGTCAGTCTCCGAGGTCGCCCTTCAGCACGAGGTCGTCGCGGTGGATCATTTCGGTGCGGCCGGGTGCGCCGAGGATGGTCTCGATCACCGCCGAATTCTGGCCGCGAATGCGGCGGGCGTCCACCGCGTCGTAGGCGACGAGGCCGCGTGCCAGCTCGTTGCCGGCTTCGTCGACGACGATCACCGTGTCGCCGCGGTGGAAGTCGCCGTCGACACGGGTGACGCCGGGCGGCAACAGGCTGCGGCCCTGCTTCAGGGCCTTGACGGCGCCGGCGTCGATGGTCAGCACGCCCGGCGCGTCGATGTGGCCGACGATCCACGCCTTGCGGGCGGTGACCGGGCTGGCCTCGGGGCGGAACAGCGAATGCGGGCCGCCGGCGTCGATGCGGGAAAGCGGCGCCGCCACCTTGCCGGACGCGATGATCATCGCCGCGCCGGCCACGGTAGCAATCTTGCCGGCATCGATCTTGGTCTTCATGCCGCCGCGCGACAGTTCGGAGGCGGCGCCGCCGGCCATCGCCTCGATCTCCGGCGTGATGCGGTCGATCACCGGGATCAGCCGGGCGTCCGGATCGGCTTGCGGCGGCGCGGTGTAGAGGCCGTCGATGTCGGACAACAGCACCAAGAGGTCGGCGCCCATCATGGCGGCGACGCGGGCGGCCAGACGGTCGTTGTCGCCGTAGCGGATCTCGGTGGTGGCGACGGTGTCGTTCTCGTTGATCACCGGCACGGCGCCGAGCTTCAGGAGCTTGCCGATGGTGGCGCGGCCGTTGAGGTAGCGACGGCGCTCCTCGGTGTCGCCGAGGGTCAACAGGATCTGGCCGGCGGTGATGCCGTGGTCGCCGAGCACTTCGGCCCATGCCCGTGCCAGGGCAATCTGGCCGACGGCGGCGGCTGCCTGGCTGTCTTCGAGCTTCAGCCGGCCCTTCGGCAGCTTGAGGACGCCGCGGCCCATGGCGATGGCGCCGGAAGACACCAGCAGCACACCGGCGCCGGAGGCCCTGAGGCGGGCGACGTCGGCGGCGACGCTCTCCATCCAGCCGCGCTTCAGCGTGCCACGGCCCTCGACCAGCAGCGCCGAGCCGATCTTGATCACCACGCGGCGGTAGCCGGACAGCGGACCGGTGAAAGCTTCAATCGTCGTCATCGTCGCTGTCGTCCCGGTCGTCTTCGTCGCGTGGAAGGGGCTGCCAGATACGGGTGGCAGTGGCCGCCCGCGAGTCCTCGCTGTCGGCGCGGCTCGTCTCGACCGCCGTCGCCATGGCGCGCAGCACCGCCTCGACGCCGGTGCCGGTGACAGCGGAGAGCAGGATCGGCGTCGCCTTGGCGGCGCGCTTCAACTTCTTCGCCTTGGCGGCCAGCTCGTCCTCGGGCACCAGCTCGCATTTGGAGAGGGCGACGATCTCCGGCTTGTCGCCGAGCGCCTCGTCATAGGCGGCAAGCTCGCCGCGCACCGTGCGCCAGGCGCCGACCACGTCGTCCTGGCTGGCGTCGACGAGATGCAGCAGCACGCCGCAGCGCTCGACGTGGCCGAGGAAGCGGTCGCCGAGGCCGATGCCCTCGTGGGCGCCTTCGATCAGACCGGGGATGTCGGCCAGCACGAACTCGCGGCCGTCGATGCGCACGACGCCGAGGCCGGGATGCAGCGTGGTGAAGGGATAGTCGGCGATCTTCGGCTTGGCGGCGGTGGTGCGGGCGAGGAAGGTCGACTTGCCGGCGTTGGGCAGGCCGACCAGACCGGCGTCGGCGATCAGCTTCAGCCTGAGCCACAGCCACTTCTCTTCGCCGGATAGTCCGGGATTGGCGCGGCGCGGCGCCTGATTGGTGGAGGTCTTGAAATAGGCGTTGCCGAAGCCGCCGTTGCCGCCCTTGGCCAGCAGCACGCGCTGGCCGATCTCCACCATGTCGGCGACCAGCGTCTCGCCGTCCTCCTCGATGATCTGCGTGCCGACCGGCACCTTCAGCACGATGTCGCCGCCCTTGGCGCCGTGACGGTCGCGGCCCATGCCGTGGCCGCCGGTCTTGGCCTTGAAATGCTGCTGGTAGCGATAGTCGATCAGCGTGTTGAGACCGCCGACGCACTCGGCCCAGACGTCACCGCCGCGGCCGCCGTCGCCGCCATCCGGACCGCCGAACTCGATGAACTTCTCGCGCCGGAACGACACGGCACCGGCGCCGCCATCGCCGGAGCGGATGTAGACCTTGGCTTGATCGAGGAACTTCATCGGGCTTTCCTGAAACGGGGACGGCGGACGGTCGGCGCCGGCAGCAGGCCGGGCCGAGCATCCGCATGGCTTTAGAGCATCACGCGGCGAAAATGAACGGATTTTTGCGGCGGGCAGGCGGGCGGAGGGTCAGCGCCGCCACGGTCGGGCGGCGTGGCGGGCCCGCGTCAGCCGCGTGTCGACGTGGTCGAGCAGGCGGTCCTCGATCAGCGACGGCCGCTGGCTCATGCCGATCACCTCGAAGCCCTGGCGGGCTTGGATGGCCAGCGAGGCGACGTTGCCCCGGAAGGCGCCGGCGGCGATGGTGTCGACATCAAGGCTGGCATAGGCCCAGGCGAGCGACGCGTCGACCGCCTCGCTCATCAGCCCGTGGCCCCAGAACGGCCGGCCGAGCCAGAAGCCGACCTCCGGCCGGGTGTCGAGGCTGTGCAGGGCGACGATGCCGCGCACCACGGCACGGTCGTCGCCGCGCACCACCAGGCCGAGCGTCGTCGCCGTGCCGAGGCCGGCGGTGGTGCGGCACTGGTCGATGAAGTCGGCGGCGTCCTCGACGGTGAAGGGATGCGGCACGCGCACCAGCCAGCGCGCCACCTCGACGTCATTGAGATAGGCGGCGACGGCGACGGCGTCGCCGGGCTCAAGCGGCCTCAGGACGAGGCGGCCGGTCTCGATGCGGGGAGAAAGCGGAGCGCGCGGGCGCCAGGAACCGAAGGCACCGGAAAGCAACTTCATTTCCGTACTCACCTTTCTAGCGGCTCGGCTCCGTCCTCGCATCCGCCCGGCGGACAGGGGGCGAGACCTGGGGAACCGCTAGCTACTATTACTCCGGCGGAACTCACAGGTTCGACATTTGCTCGTGATCGCCGGCAATCGGCCGGGTCGCGACGTCAAATCCGTTCCGCCGGGGCCTGATAATCCCTCAGGGGCTCACCGTGGCTGTCGCCCCGCTCGGCCCATTCGGCCTCGCGATGATGAACCCTGAGGGGCTCCCAGGCCCTGATACTCTCCCAGGTGCGACGATCGATGCGGAAACGGTCGATGGCCACCGCCGCGCCGCTGCCGGCCACCGAGGCCAGCTCCTGCGCCACCATCTGGAAGCCGCATTTCTCGATCACCCGTCGGCCGGCCGGGTTGGTCACCCGGCAGGCAAACAACAGTTTGTCATGCCTTTGGTGAAGAAAGGCATAATCGATCGCCGCGTGGCAGGCTTCGGTGGCAAATCCCTGGCCCCAGTGGCGCTCGCCGAGCCAGCAGCCGATCCAGCCGGGGCCGGCGCGGCCGCGCATGTCGAGCGTGATGACGCCGACCGGCGTCGGCGCCGCGTCGAAGCCCTTGCGGCAGATCAGGTGACGCTGGCCGCGCGGATCGACCGGCTCGGCCAGCCAGGCGCGGGCGTGCCCGACGCGGTAGGGATGCGGCATGCCGATCAGGCTGCGGGCGACGGCGGCCGTATCGGCCAGCCGGGCGATCGCCTCGGCGTCGGCGTCGACCGGCGGCCGCAAAATCAGCCGCCGCGTCTCGATGGCCGGCGTTGCCGGCGCCATCAGCGGCCAGCCGCAGGGACTATCCGGTTCTTCCGGTTCGCTCAGCTCGGACATCGGGCTCTCCTCGCGCTTCAAACGAAATCAGGGGAAGTGGCACCCCACTTCCCCTGTCGCATCGCGCGCTCGGAGCGCGGTCCGTCCGGGTCCGTGGGACGCCGGCGGGCCGCTTCAGCTCCATCCGGCTTACTCTGCTGCCGCTGCCGTCGTCGGAACGACCGAGACGTAGACCCGGCCGTTGCTCTTGGTGGCGAAGGACACGTTGCCCTCGACGAGGGCGAAGATCGTGTGATCGACGCCGATGCCGACGTTGCTGCCCGGGTGCCACTGGGTGCCGCGCTGGCGGATGATGATGTTGCCGGGGATGACGGCTTCGCCGCCGAACTTCTTCACGCCGAGGCGTCGGCCGGCCGTATCGCGACCGTTGCGGGACGAACCGCCTGCCTTTTTGTGCGCCATGATAGTCTCCTGTCTCTCTTGTCGTCCTCCGGCGGAGCGGTTCGGCGCTCGACGCCTTGATGGACGTTTTCCGGGTCAGGTTCCGACAGCAGCGTGCCGGAACGGCAATTTCGTCAGGCGGCGTTGATCGCCGTGATCTTCACCGTGGTCAGAAGCTGCCGGTGGCCGCGCTTGCGCTTGGAGTTCTGGCGGCGGCGCTTCTTGAAGGAGATCACCTTGGGGCCGCGGGTCTGCTCGACCACCTCGGCGACGACGGTGGCGCCGGCGACAGTGGGGGCGCCGACGGTGACGCCGGCCTCGGAGCCGACGGCCAGCACCTCGTCGAAGGTGACGGCGGCGCCGTCCTCGAGCTCGATCTTCTCGATGTCGAACACGTCATCGACGGCAACCTTGTACTGCTTGCCGCCGGTCTTGATCACTGCGAACATGGTCGTGCCAGTCCTTCTTCAGATGGTTCTTGGCCGCGCCGCACCGGACGGGCGCGCGGCGGATCGGCAATACGACAGCTGCCCGGCAAAGGACCGGGCTCCGTCGAGCCGCGTTCTCCCTACACGGAAAGGTCCGGATGGTCAACGGCGAAGGGCGGCGTTCTCGAAGCGCCGACGGCGACAAGTGGCGTCCGGGTGGTCAAAAAACCCTGCCGAAAGGCTTTTGCCCCTCTTGCCAGCCGCCGTTGCCGCGGCTATGGTCCGCGCCGCTTTCGACCGGGATCGCATCCCAATCGGCACCGCGGAGAGGTGGCAGAGTGGTCGATTGCACCGCACTCGAAATGCGGCATACTCGCAAGGGTATCGGGGGTTCAAATCCCTCCCTCTCCGCCATTTTTCTTTCTGAAATCAGCGCCTTGATGTGATTCGCTGTAGCCCGGCGCGAGTTTTTGCACTTTTGACAAACGAATCTGCATTTCCAGAGGTTGAAAAACCTCTGTCAAAAACGGCTTTGCCCATTCGAACAATGGCTGCGAGCAGATAGAGCTTTCCTTCCGGTCGAGCGAGCAGGCCAAGACGAACGCCGCCGGCGGCGGCGTCAAGGACTTGGTCCACATGCTGATCGTCGACCATGTGGCGGCCGCCGTGAAGCTGAAGACGACGCTGGAGAGCAAGGCAGATCGGCCCAGACGCTGCCGCGGGCGGTGCTGGCGCCGAAGCACTCGAGGGAGCGAGCGGCGCCGAGTTTGACGCGCTCCATCTCGACATGCAGACCGAGGCGCATATGGAGGCGATCGCTCTCTTCCGCACCCATGCCGGCAGCGGCGAGAACCAGGCGCTGGTCGGCTTTGCGCGCGAGACCTTGCCACCCATCTCGGCCGCGTCAAGCGGCTGAGCGCGCCTCGATGGCGGCACGGCAGACGATGCAGGGAACGCCGGGACCGTTCCGGCGTTTCCTTGATGTCAGAAAAGGGAGATGGCGATGGTCGAGCTCAATGAGGACAAGGTCCGGGCGCGTGCCTATCAGCTCTGGGAAGAGGAGGGCCGGCCGGAAGGCCGGGCCGAGCAGCATTGGTTCACCGCCCGCGAGAGCGTGGCGATCGAGGAGGGGCAGGCATCGACCTACCTGCCGATCGACAGCGGCACGGCGCCGGAACCGATCGAGGCGCTGGAGAACACCGGCGAGTTTCCGACGCTCACCGATCAGGGCGAGCAGCAGATCCCGCATCACTCCGATCCCGACGACGCCGCCCCGCCGCTTTCGCCCGACGACGCGCGCCGCCGGGGCCGTTCCGCCTGAGGGAGCCGCCTTGACCATTCCACCCGCGACGCCGTTGCCGAACGATCCCGGTCATGCCGGCCCGGTCGATGGGCCGAGCGTCGAGGCGCTGCTCAAGTGGCAGAAGCGGGATGACCAGCCGGACGAGCCGCCGCGCGCCGCCTGGCGGCGGCGGCTGCGCCGGCTCTATGTCGGCACCGACCGGCCGGCGGTGCGCTTCCAGTGGGCGTTCGCCGCGCTGGACCTCGTCATCATCGGCTTCTTCATTCTGAGCCCGGTACTGCAGGCATCGCGGGCCTTCCTGTGGCTCGACTATGCCGTCGCCGGCCTGCTCGCCGTCGATCTCGCGGCACGGGCGGTGGCGGCGCTCAGCGTCGGGCGCTGGCTGCGGCGGCCGGCGGTGTGGGTCGACTTCATCGTGCTGGCGACGCTGCTAGCTCCGCTCTGGCTGGCCAACCTCGGCTTCCTGCGCATCCTGCGCCTGTGGACGCTGTCGCAGAAGGATCTGTTCTGGCGTTCGCTGCGGCGGGGCGGCTATCGGGAGTGGGAAGACGTCGGCCGGGCGGCGGTCAACCTCGTCACCTGCCTGTTCGTCATCACCGGCTTCGTCTACACCGCCTTCGCCCGGCCGGGTTCGGGCATGGAAGGCTGGGTGGACGCGCTCTATTTCACGGTGGCCACCGTGACGACCACCGGCTTCGGCGACATTACGTTGCCCGGCACCGCCGGCAAGCTGACCGCCATCGTCACGATGATCGTCGGCATATCGCTGTTCGTGCGTCTGGCCCAGGCGCTGTTCCGGCCCTACAAGGTCACCTTCCGCTGCCCGAAATGCGCGCTGATGCGCCACGAGCCGGACGCCGTGCACTGCAAGGCTTGTGGCCACCTCCTGGCGATCCCCGACAACGGAGACGGCTGAGCCGGTCAGCAGGCGGCCAGCCGCTGGCCGCTTTCGGCGTCGAACAGGTGACCGCATCCCGGCGCCAGCGACACGGCCAGCCGGTCGCCGGCGGCGACGGCCGGCCGCTCCTTGGTGACCATGGTGAGCAGGTGCTCGTCGATCCTGAGCGTCAGGTGGGTCTCGGCGCCGGTCGGCTCGATGACCTCGACGATTCCCTCGACCGCCGCCTCGCCGCCGAGCACGATATCCTCGGGCCGGACGCCGTAGCGCAGCGTCGTGTCGTTCGCGACGTCCGGTCGCGGCAGGCGGAAGCGATCGATTACCACGAGCGCGTCGCTGGCCAGCGTGGCGGGAAAAACGTTCATGGCCGGCGAGCCGAGGAAGCCGGCGACGAACAGGTTGCCGGGCCGGTCGTAGAGGTCGAGCGGCGCGCCGATCTGTTCGACGCGGCCGCCGTTCAGCACGACGATCTTGTCGGCCATGGTCATCGCCTCGATCTGGTCGTGGGTGACGTAGATGATCGTCGTGCCGAGCCGGCGGTGCAGCGCCTTGATCTCGGCCCGCATCTGGACGCGCAGCTTGGCGTCGAGATTGGAGAGCGGCTCGTCGAACAGGAACACCTTGGGGTGGCGGACGATGGCCCGTCCCATGGCGACGCGCTGGCGCTGGCCGCCGGACAGCTGCGCCGGCTTGCGGGCGAGGAGCGGCGTCAAGGACAGGATGTCGGCGGCCTTGCGCACCTCGGCGGCGATCTCCGCCTTGGGCCGGCCGGCGATCTCCAGCGCGAAGCCCATGTTCTGTTCCACCGTCATCTGCGGGTAGAGCGCATAGTTCTGGAACACCATGGCGATGTCCCGGTCCTTGGGCTCGAGGTCGTTGACGCGGCGGCCGTCGATCTCGATGTCGCCGGCGGTGACGGTCTCGAGGCCGGCCACCATCCTGAGCAGCGTCGACTTGCCGCAGCCGGACGGGCCGACCAGGATGACGAACTCGCCATGGTCGATGGAAACGTCGACGCCCTCCATGACGCGAGCGGCGCCGAAGGACTTGCCGACATTGCGGATGGTCACCGAAGCCATGGAGGTCTCCTCAGTCGAGCTTGCGGACGCGCAGCGCCAGATGCGGCCGGCCGGGCAGCCGGACGCCGAAGGCGGCATCGGCGGCGCCGCCGCGCACCGCGTCGCCGTGGCGGGTCGGGTGCTGGACGAACGGCGGCACCTGTTCGGCCGGCTCGATGGTCATGTTCCAGGTGTCGATCAGGTCGACGGCGTAGCGGCCGTCGTCGGTGGGCAGGCCGGTGGTCCATTCCACCGGCTGGTGCTCGCCGAAATAGAGGAAGCGCAGGCGGCCGCCGAGGTCGGCGACGCCGGAAACGCGCGTCCACGGCCAGCCATCGATCAGGCCGGATAGCGGTTCGAGGCCGGTAACGCCGCTCTCCTCGAGCAGGCGGCGCAGGAAGGCGATGCGCTTCCACGCCTCGCCCTTGAGGCGCCCGCCCTTCGCCCACCAGATGATGTCCTCGGGGTCGGCGTAGGTCTCGCCGTGGCCGGCGTAGCCGCCGCGCGTCAAGGCCAGCCAGAAGCGGTGCACCAGTTCCTCGGCGGTGATGTTGCCCCAGGCCGGCCAGATATTGCCCTCGTATTCCGGCTCGTCGTCGATCACCGGCTTGCCGTAGGCCTGCCGCCACTCCGGCATGCGCTTGACGTCCCAGTTCTGGATGCAGACGTGGCTGATCCACGGCTTGCGATGGTCGAAGTTCATCCGGGGGTCGCCGTTGTGGATCGACATCAGGTGGCGGACCGGATCGTGCTCCTCGAGGAGGTGGCAGTAGCCGTCCCAGCTCTCCATCGGGATGGTGTTGAGCATGAAGTCGTATTCGTTGGCGAGCGACCACCAGACATTGCGATGGGCGGACAGGCGGGCGGCGACATAGGCGACGTAGGCGCGGTTCTGCGCCTCGCTCATCGTCGCGTAGCCCCAGCGGTCGTAGGGGTGGAACAGGATGACGTCGGCCTCGATGCCCATCTCGGCCAGCCGGGCGATCTGGGTCTCGAAATGGCGGAAGGCGTCGGGATTGGGCCGGTCGAAGTCGAGCGTACCGTCGCCGCGCGGCATGAACACCGGCATCAGCGGCTCGTTGGTGTTGAAGGGATAGTCCTTGGGGAATACCGCCATGCGCAGCTTGTTGAAGCCGGCGCCGGCCAGCGTTGCGAACGTCTCCTCCTGGAGAGCGAGCGGCTGGTGCGTCCAGACGTAGCAGGTGGTGCCGAACGGCAGATAGGGCGTGCCGTCGGCATGGGCGAAGTGGAAGCGGTGGCTCACCCGGACCGGCCCGTGCACGCCGGCGCGGGGCGGCAGCGCGGTGAAGCTGCCGGCGAGGCCGTCGAGGGCGGCCAGACTGGAGACGGTGCGCCAGCTCCATTCGCCCGTCGTGTCGGGCATGAAGCGCAGGCGATAGGTGTCGCCGCCGTCGTGGAAGCCGGTGACGCGCACCGTGCGATTGCCCTGCGAGAACACGGCAAACAGCGTCACGTCGAGATAGGGATTGCCGGCGAAGGCGGCTTCGAGGCTGATTTCATGGACGTCGTAGACGTGGGTCATCATCATTCCTTGACGGCGCCGGTGGTCAGGCCGGCGACGAAATAGCGTTGGAACATCAGGTAGACGATCGCCGCCGGCAGCACGGTCATGACGATGGCGGCGTTGAGCTGGCCGTAGTCGCGCTGGAACTGGCTCTGGAAGGCCATCAGGCCGAGCGGCAGCGTCCATTTCTGCGGGTCCTGCAGGATGACCAGCGCCATGGCGAACTCGTTCCATGTGGCGACGAAATCGAGGATGAACAGCGCCGACAGCGCCGGCAGCGACACCGGCAGGAAGATCCGCCTGAAGATGGTGAAGTGCGAGGCGCCGTCGATGCGCGCCGCCTCCGACAACTCCTTGGGCACGGCGGCGAAGAAGCCGTAGAGGATGAACACCTGGTAGGGCACGCCGAAGGCGAGGTAGGGCAGCACGATGCCGGGATAGGTGTTGATCAGGCCGAAGGCGTTCACCTGCTTGAAGATCGGCGCCAGCATTACCTGGAAGGGGATCATGGTGCCGAACACGCAGAGGAGGAACAGGGTGCGGCGGCCGCGCATCGGCACGCGGGCCAGGGCATAGGCGGCCATCGCCGACAGGAACACGCCGAGCGGCACCTTCACGAAGGTGATCAGCACGCCGTTGAAGGCGGTGACCGAGAAATTGCCGCGCGCCCAGGCCTTGGCGTAGTTGGAAAAGGCCGGATCGGTCGGCAGCGCGAAGGCCGTCTCGCCCATCACCGCCGTGTTGGTCTTGAGCGAGGTGAAGACGATGAACACGAACGGGGCGATCCAGATGACGGCGACGAGGATCAGCGAAATCCACAGCGCCACCAGCACCGGATCGGTGCGGGTCGAGCCGATCGGCCGGAAGGATTGCGAGAAGAGGCTCATCTGTCCGCCTCCGACTGGCCCATGGTCCATTTGAGGTAGGGGATGACGACTACAAGCGTGACGGCGAGCAGGATCACCGAGATGGCGGCGCCCTTGCCGAAGTCGCCGAGCTGCATCGACTGCGTGTAGGCCCACATGGCCAGCATCTGCGTCGACTGGGCCGGGCCGCCGCCGGTCATGCCGTAGACGATGTCGAAGGCTTTCAGCGAGTTGATCACCGACAGCACGAAGACGATGGCGATGGTTGGTTTGAGGGCAGGCAGCGTCACGTGGCGGAACACCCGCCAGCGGCCGGCGCCGTCGATGCGCGCCGCCTCGATCAGCGTCGTCGAGACGCTTTGCAGGCCGGCCAGGAACAGCACCATCGAGAAGCCGACCGACTGCCAGAGATGGGCGACGAACACCGACCACAAGGCGATGCGGCGGTCGCCCAGCCAGTCGGCGATCAGCCCCTGCCAGCCCCATTCGGTCAGGAGGTTGCTGAACAGGCCGAAGAACGGGTCGTACATCCACTTCCAGATGGTGGCGACGGCGATCGAGGCAATGATCACCGGCAGGTAGAAGACGACGCGCAGGGCCGAGCGGCCGGGCAGGTTCTGGTTGAGGGCGAGCGCCAGCCCGAAGGCGAAGAGGTTGGGCACCGTCACCGCCAGCGCCGTCCACCAGACGGTGTTGACCAGCGCGCCCCAGAACACCGGGTCGGTGGTGAGCACGGCCCGGAAGTTGGCGAGGCCGACGAAGGAGCTTTCGGCGTCGAGGCCGTTCCACGACGAGAAGGACATCCTGATGACGTCCAGCATCGGGTAGACCGCGAACAGGAAGTAGACCGACAGCGCCGGGGCGAGCAGCAGGTAGCCCTCGGTCTGGGGCCGCATCGGCAGGCGGGCCTTGGCCATGATTGCGCTTTCCGGGGAGAGGAAAGAGACGGGGCCCGGAGGCCCCGCCAGTCGGCGGGGAGACGCCTACTTGTGGTTGGCGATGAAGGTGGCGAGCGTCTTGCCGCCGTCCTCCGGCGCCAGATTGCCGGACGCCACCTCGTTGATGACGCGGAAATACTCCGTCGTCACGTCGAGCGGGAAGGCCTGGTCGCCGTTGACGTAGGTCGCCTTGTACTTGGCGAAGATGTCGATCCAGCGCTGGTCGAGCGGGTTGACGTTGTCGTACTTGACGTTGGCGTTGACCGAAATCGAGCCGAAGGTGCCGAGATACTTTTGCTGCACCTCGTCCGACATCAGGTAGTCGAGGAACTTCGCCGCTTCGTCCGGCGCCTTGCTGCGCGCCGACACGTAGTAATATTCGGAGAAGCTGTAGAGGCGGTCGGTATCGGTGGGGATCGGGAACAGGTCGTAGTCGGCGAGCCGGTCGGCGTCGCGGAGCTGGCCGGCCAGCCAGTCGCCTTCCAGCATCATGGCGGCGCGGCCGGCCAGGAACAGGTTGAAGCTCTGGGCCTGGTCGATGCCCATGAACGGCGACAGGATGTAGTTCTCCGACCAGTCGCGCAGCTCCTTGAAGCTGTCGGCGGCGCAGGCCTCGGTCGCCCAGTCGGCGGTCATCGCCTTCAGCGCGTCGTGCTTGTCGGCGCCGCACTTGGCCTCGAGGATGGCGTCCATCAGCCGCATCAGGTGCCAGTTGACGGTGCCGCCGAAGGTGATGGCCGGAATGCCGGCGTCCTTCAGTTTCCCGGCGTCGGCCTTCAGTTCGTCCCAGGAGGCGGGCGGCGCGGTGATGCCGGCCTTCTCGAACAGCGCCTTGTTGTAGTAGAGCGCCTCGCCGTGGAAGGTGTAGGGCACGCCGTGGCGGCCGCCGGCATAGGCCCTGGAGGCGGCGGTCGAGGTCGGCGTCAGCCGGTCGTCCCACTTGTATTCGGCATAGTAGCTGTCGAGCGGCTTCGACAGGCCGGCGTTGACGAACTCGCCGCCGAGGCCGAGGCCGGACCACATGAAATAGATGTCCGGACCCTGGTCTGACCGGGCGGCGACGCGCAGCGCCGCCTTGTGCTCGTCGGTCGAGCGGTTCTCCATCGAAACGGTGATGCCGGGGTTCTTCTCCTCGAACGACTTGATGACGTCGTTCCAGGCGGCGACCACCGTCGGATTGTCGAAGGAGAGGGTCCAGAGCTTGAGATTGGCGGCCATGGCGCCGCCGGTGAGGGCGGTCGACAGGACGGCCGCCGAGGCGATGCTGGCGAGAGCGTGGATCTGCATGGTGTGTCCTCCCTGAGGCGGTCCTCGCCGCCTGGGGAAAGCAAAGCACGCGCCTCGGGATATGGCAATAACTTTTTTCATATACGAAAAAAGTAGCGGCCGAATTACCCGTGCATTGGCGGATTTGGCCGAGACTAAAGTCGAAATTCCGACAGAGAAGCAGGATTTTCGCTCTACCCCAGCTATTAATTCGATGTCAGCGAAAAAAGTAACGCCGTGGGAGACGGTTTGTCCTCGGCTGCCGATCGTGCTACCGGAGGGGTCGAGGACCATCATGCCGGCCGACAGCCTGAAATCGCTCCTGACCCGCACCGACCTGCCGATCGCCAGAATCGTGCGGGCGCTATCGGCCCTGGGATCGGCGACGTCGCTCGATCTCGTCCGCGTCGCCGGCCTTGCCCGCTCCACCGTTTCCATGGCGCTGGCCGAACTGCGCGATGCCGGCCTGATCGTTGAAGTGGAGGCGCGGCAGAACGGCATGGGCCGGCCGACGGTGCTGTTCTCGCTCACCCCCGATTCGGGCCGCTGCGCCGGCGTCCTTCTGGGCCTCGACGAAATCCGCATCGCCATCTGCGACATGGCGCACAACGTGCTCTCCGACCGCTCGGTGCCGATGATCCGCGACTACGGTCCGGCGACGGCGCTCTCGGTGGTGCGCGACGAACTCGGCGCCGACTGCGCGGCGCTCGGCATGACGCTGTCCGACCTCCTGGGCGTCGGTCTCGCAGTCTCCGGCCCGATCTCCGAGAAGGGGGTGGTGGCGGTCAGCTCGGTGCTGCCGACCTGGAGCGGCGTCGATCTGTCGGCGGTGTTCGGCGGCCTCGGCTGCCCGGTGCACGCCGACAACGAGAGCCATTGCGGCGCGCTGGCCGAGATGACTTGGGGCGCGGCGATCGGCGAGCCCAACTTCATCCTGATCAAGTTCGACCTCGGCATCGGTGGCGCCATCGTGCTCGATGGCCAGGTACGGCGCGGCCTCAACGGCAGCGCCGCCGAATTCGGCCACCTGACGCTCGATCCGCGCGGCGCGCTCTGCCGCTGCGGCAACCGTGGCTGCCTGGAGACCATGGTCGGCGCCACGCATCTGCTGAAGGTGGCCGGCGAGATGAGCGGCCGCGAGGTCGGCCTCGACGAGTTCGTCTGCGCCGCGGTGGACGGCCACATCGGCTACCGGCGGCTGATCGAGGACGCCGCCGACATCGCCGGCTGGGGCGCCGGCCTGGTCGGCACGGTGCTCGACCCGCCGCTGGTCATCGTGGCCGGCGGTCTCGCCAAGGCCGGCGATCTGTTCCTCGACCGCTTCGTCAAGAGCTACGACCGGCACGCTTCGGCCAAGTCGGCCACCCTGCCGCCCGAGCGGCGGCAGCGCTTCCTGCTCGGCCGCTTCCTCGCCAACGACACCGTGCTCGGCGCCGTCGCCCTGGTGCTGCACCAGCAATGCCGCATCGCCTGAGCGGCACCGTCACCGCCGGTCTGCATCTCATCCGTATCTTGACGTAGACGGCCAAAGCCTATCTATATCTAGGCGTCACGGTCCCGCGATTCACAAGATCAAGGGCCAAGAGGGAATCCGGTGCGGCGCAAGCCCAAGCCGGAGCTGCCCCCGCAACTGTAAGCGGCGAGCCTCGTCCCGTTATCTGCCACTGGTGCCGCGCGGCACCGGGAAGGCCGGGCGAAGGCGGTGACCCGCGAGCCAGGAGACCTGCCGTGACGGCTTTTTACGTCCTCGGGCGGGGTGCCCCGGTGGATCGTGACCCGTGGCGCGCCGTCCCGTGCGGTGGCGCCGTTCGTTGTCGCGTCCGCTCGGCCTTTGCCCCCATGATTGGGGTTGCCGATGTCTCTTTCCTCCGAACTCGATCGTCCGGCGCCGGACGCCGCCCAGCCGAAGGTGATCCGCCGCAACGGCGCGGTGACGCCCTTCGACGCCGCCAAGATCCGTGCCGCGCTGACCAAGGCCTTCCTCGCCGTCGAGGGCCACGACGCCGGCGCCTCGCGCCGCGTCCACGACATCGTCGGCGGCCTCACCACCGAGATCGTCGCCGCGCTGTTCCGCCGCGGCGACGGCCGTGCCTTCGACATCGAGGAGATCCAGGATCAGGCCGAGCTGGCGCTGATGCGCGGCGGTCACCACAAGGTCGCTCGCGCCTATGTGCTCTATCGCGAGGAGCGCGCCCGCCAGCGCGCGACGGCGGTTGCCGTGGTGGCGCCGGCCCTGCGAGTCCGCGCCGCCGACGGCGCGCTGCGGCCGCTCGACGAGGCGCGCCTCGCCCGGCTGGTCGACGAGGCGGCGGCCGGCCTCGACGGCGTCTCGGCCGAGGCAATCCTGGCCGAGACGCGGCGCAACCTCTACGACGGCCTGTCGCCGGACGAGCTGGCCGAGGCGCCGATCCTCGCCGCCCGCGCCCTGGTCGAGCGCGAGCCCGGCTACGCCCGGGCGACCGCCCGCCTGCTGCTCGACAAGCTGCGCCGCGAGGCGCTGACCTTCCTCGCCGGCCGGACGGACGAGGCGACGCAGGGCGAGATGGCCGGCCGCTATGCCGACTATTTCGCCGCCTATCTCAAGGCCGGCGTCGAGGCCGGGCTGATCGACCCCGAACTCGGCCGCTTCGATCTCGCCCGCCTCGCCGCCACCCTGAAGCCGGAGCGCGACCTCCAGTTCGATTATCTCGGCCTCCAGACGCTCTACGATCGCTATTTCCTGCATCAGCGGGGCAGCCGCTTCGAACTGCCGCAGGCCTTCTTCATGCGCGTCGCCATGGGCCTTGCGCTACGCGAGGTCGATCGCGAGGCGCGGGCGATCGAGTTCTACGACCTCCTGTCGTCCTTCGACTTCATGGCCTCGACGCCGACCCTCTTCAACGCCGGCACGCTCCGGCCGCAGCTCTCCTCCTGCTTCCTGACCACCGTCTCCGACGATCTCGACGGTATCTTCAAGGCGATCCGCGACAACGCGCTGCTCGCCAAATACTCCGGCGGCCTCGGCAACGACTGGACGCGGGTGCGCGGCCTCGGCGCCCATATCCGCGGCACCAACGGCGAGAGCCAGGGCGTGGTGCCCTTCCTGAAGGTGGCCAACGACACGGCGATCGCCGTCAACCAGGGGGGAAAACGCAAAGGCGCCGTCTGCGCCTATCTCGAGACCTGGCACGTCGACATCGAGGAATTCCTCGACCTCAGGAAGAACACCGGCGACGACCGCCGCCGCACCCACGACATGAACACCGCCAACTGGATTCCCGACCTGTTCATGGAGCGCGTGGCCGCCGACGGGCCGTGGACGCTGTTCTCGCCCGACGAGACGCCCGATCTGCACGACCTCTACGGCCCGGCCTTCAAGGCCGCCTACGAGGCCTACGAGGACAAGGCCAAGCGCGGCGAGCTGAAGGTGACGCGCACGCTGCGGGCCGTCGACCTCTGGCGGCGCATGCTGACCATGCTCTACGAGACCGGCCATCCGTGGATCACCTTCAAGGACGCCTGCAACATCCGCTCGCCGCAGCGGCACGTTGGCGTCGTCCACTCGTCGAACCTCTGCACCGAGATCACCCTGAACACGTCGGCCGACGAGGTGGCTGTCTGCAATCTCGGCTCGGTCAACCTTACGGCGCATGTGACGCCGGACGGCCTCGACCGCGATCGCCTCGCCCGCACCGTGCGGACGGCGATGCGCATGCTCGACAACGTCATCGACATCAACTTCTACACTATCCCCGAGGCGCGGCGCTCCAACCTCCGTCATCGGCCGGTCGGCCTAGGGCTGATGGGCTTCCAGGATGCGCTGCACATCCTGCGCCTGCCCTATGCCTCGGAGGAGGCGCTACGCTTCGCCGACGCCAGCATGGAGGCGATCGCCTTCGAGGCCATCTCGGCCTCAGCCGATCTCGCCGCCGAGCGCGGCCGCTATCCGTCCTTCGAGGGTTCGCTGTGGTCGGAGGGTATCCTGCCGATCGACAGCCTGGAACTGCTCGCCGAGGCGCGCGGCGGCCTCGACCTCGACCGCTCCTCGACGCTCGACTGGGAGAGCCTCAGGCAGCGGGTGAAGACGGTCGGCCTGCGCAACTCCAACTGCCTCGCCATCGCGCCGACGGCGACCATCTCCAACATCTGCGGCGTGTCGCAGTCGATCGAGCCGGCCTACCAGACGCTCTACGTCAAGTCGAACATGTCCGGCGACTTCACGGTGGTGAATCCGCATCTCGTCGCCGACCTCAAGGCGCGCGGCCTCTGGGACGAGCTGATGATCTCCGACCTCAAGTATTACGACGGTAGCCTCGGGGCGATCGACCGCGTGCCGGCCGACCTCAAGGCGCTGTACGCCACCGCCTTCGAGATCGACGCCGCCTGGCTGATCGAGGCGGCGGCGCGGCGGCAGAAGTGGATCGATCAGGCACAGTCGCTCAACCTCTATCTCGCCGATCCCTCCGGCCGGAAGCTCGACGCACTCTATCGCCTCGCCTGGCGGCGCGGCCTGAAGACCACCTATTACCTCAGGTCGCGCTCAGCCACCCACGTCGAGAAATCGACGCTGCAGGGCGTCGACGGCAAGCTCAACGCCGTGTCGGTCGCAACGCCGGCGCCCAACGCCTGCGTCCTCGACGATCCCAGTTGCGAAGCCTGCCAGTAACTCCGAGGACCGACCGATGCTCGATTTTTCCGAAACGACCGTCCCCGGCAATGCCGGCCCCGCCACCGATGCCACCGGCCTCGGCACCATCGACCGCAGCGGCGGCCGCGTCCGCGTCGACGACAAGGCGATGATCAACGCCCGCGCCGACGTCAACCAGTTGCTGCCGATGAAATACGGCTGGGCCTGGGAGAAATATCTCGCCGCCTGCAACAATCACTGGATGCCGACCGAGGTATCGATGCAGGCCGACATCGCTCTCTGGAAGTCGAACGGCCTGACCGACGACGAGCGGCGGATGATCAAGCGCAACCTCGGCTTCTTCGCCGCCTCGGAATCGCTGGTCGCCAATAACATCGTGCTGGCCGTCTACCGCCAGATCACCAACCCCGAGTGCCGGCAATACCTGCTGCGCCAGGCCTTCGAGGAGGCGGTGCACACCCACACCTTCCAGTATATCGTCGAGAGCCTCGGCCTCGACGAGGGCGAGCTGTTCAACATGTATCGTGAGGTACCGTCGATCACCGACAAGGCGGCCTGGGCGCTGGCCCATACGCAGAGCCTTGACGATCCCGGCTTCCGCACCGGCACGCCGGAGGCCGACCGGGCCTTCGTGAAGGATCTGATCGCCTTCTACGTGGTGTTCGAGGGCATGTGGTTCTACACCGGCTTCGCGCAGATCTTGTCGCTCGGCCGGCGCAACAAGATGGTCGGCATTGCCGAGCAGTATCAGTACATCCTGCGCGATGAGAGCATCCACCTCAACTTCGGTATCGACGTCATCAACCAGATCCGGGCCGAGAACCCGCAGATCTGGACCGGCGATTTCGTCGAGGAGGTGCGCGCCATGCTGAAGGAGGCGGCCGAACTGGAGGCCGCCTACGGCCGCGACACCATGCCGACCGGCTTCCTCGGCCTCAATGCATCGCTGTGCGAGGACTACATGCGCTTCATCGCCAACCGGCGCTGCGCCCAGCTCGGCCTCGCGCCGGTGTTTGCCGACACCGCCAATCCCTTCCCGTGGATGAGCGAGACCATGGATCTGAAAAAGGAGAAGAACTTCTTCGAGACCCGCGTCATCGAGTACCAGAACGGCGGCGCGCTGGCCTGGGATTGAGGCGGCCAAAGGACCCCCGCGGCCGGGCCGGCCGCGGGAATCCGGGACGCATGGGGTCAGAAGTTGTACTTGCCGACCGTCTCCTTGGTGAAGATCAGCGGCTTGCCGTAGACCACCTCGCCGTCCTTCATGGTGGTGAACTTGCCGGCCTTCGGCACGTCGAGCACGGCGCCCTCGGTCGGCTCGAACTTGCCGGCCAGCTTCTGGTGCACGGCATAGGCGGCGACATAGCCGAGTTCCCACGGATCCCAGAAGGCGAAGGCCTTCTGCGAGCCGTTTTCGAGGTAGCGCTTGATCGCCGACGGCAGGGCGAAGCCGGTGGCGTAGACCTGGCCGACCTTGCCGGTCGCCTCGATGGCGCGGGCGGCGGCCGGCGCCGACACGGCCGACGAGGAGATGATCACCTTGAGGTTGGGGTGGGCCTGCATCAGGTTGACGGCGACGTCGTAGCTCTTGGCGTCGTCGTCGCCGGCATACTGGGTGTCGACCACCTGGAACACCTTGTACTTGTCCTCGCTCTGCGTCAGCTCGGTCATGATCTTCATATGGGCGACGTGGTTGGGCGAGGTCGGCGACGCGGCGATGAAGGCGATCTCGCCGCCTTCCGGCGCGTCGATCAGCGCGGCGTCGAGCATGACGCGGGCCGCCTGCTCGTAGGACAGCTGGTTGACGAACAGGTCGCGGGCCGCCACGGCGGCGTCGGCGTCGTAGGTGCCGACGACGATGCCCTTGGCGCGGGCCTGCTTCAGCACCGGCGCCACGGCGTTGAGGTCGATGGCGGCGAGGATGATGCCGTCCGGCTTCTGCGTCACGAAATTCTGCAGCGTCTCCACCTGCAGCGACACCTCGGCGTGGTCGGCGCCGGCGTAGACCAGCGTGTCGCCGAGTTCCTCGGCGGCCGCCTTGGCGCCCTCGCCGGTCAGCTCGAAGTAGGGGAAGCCCGTCCACTTCGGCGTCATCATCAGCTTGAAGCCCGAGGTCTTGTCCTGGGCCATGGCGCCGGGAAGCGCTAGCCCGGCGGCGAGAACGGCGGCTCCGACGGCCGCCAGCAGCTTCAGTCTCATGTCGTCTCCTCCTTCATGTCGACCGGTCTTCAGATCGTCCGATCGCCGCTCCTCCGGATCGGACCGCCGCGCAGGCCGGTGTCGCGCGGGTTGGCGGACGCGGACGCCTCGGGGGCGGCCGCGAGGACCGAGTCAGGTGGCCGGCTGGCGGCGGCCGGCGAGGCGCAGCAGCGCCGAGGCGATCAGCGGCCGCAGCACGCCGGCCACCAGCAGCGCGCCGAGCACCACGGTCTGGGTCGGGCCGCCGATGTTGGCGAGGCCCATGCCGTTGCGGATGGTGCCGAGCAGGATCAGCGCCAGCACGACGCCGCCGATGGTGCCGCGGCCGCCGTTGATGTCGACGCCGCCCAGCACCACCGCCGTCACCACGAACAGGATGGAGCCGTCGGCGTTGTCGCCGCGCGCCGAGCCGTATTGGCCAACCCAGACGAGGCCGCCCATGGCGGCGAGCGCGCCGGCGGCGACATAGGCGACCAGCTTGGTGCGGACGATGTCGACGCCGGCATACCAGGCGGCGTCGGCGTTGAGGCCGATCGAAAAGCACTGGCGGCCGAAGATGGTGCCGTGCATGACCAGCGCCACGACGATGGCCATGGCGGCGAACAGGAACAGCGCTACCGGCATGATGCCGGCGAAGACGAATTCCGAGCCGAGCCACAGGTAGCTGTCGCCGAAGTCGGTGTAGCCGAGGTCGGTGCCGACGATGAAGGCGAGGCCGCGGAAGGCGCCCATGGTGCCGAGCGTCACGGCGAGCGACGGCAGGCGCCAGCGGGCGACCAGCAGGCCGTTGACGAGGCCGCACAGCGCGCCGACCGCCACGACGATCAGCGCGGCCGGCAGGATCGGCAGGCCGGCGGCCGACAGCTTGGACAGCGTCACCGTGCCGACGGCGACGATCGAGGCGAGCGAAATGTCGATCTCGCCGGTCGACACCACCATGGCGAGGCCGAGCGCCATCAAGCCGGGAATGATGAAGAAGCGCGTCGAGCCGAAGATCTGGTCGACCGAGAGGTAGTATTCCGACAGCGTCGACGACCAGGCGCCGGCCGCGACGATCAGCAGCACCAGCGTCATTTCCCAGACCGGCAGCCCGGCGCGTCCGCGGATGGCCATGGCCTTCCTCCCTAGTCAACCTCTCCGGCGGCGGCCGAGCGACCGGCGGATGCCGGCGGCGATCATCGCGTCGACGGCCACCGCCGCCACGATGGCGCCGCCCTGGATGAACATGCGCCAGAATTCCGGCACGCCGAGCAGCACCAGCCCGTTGTCGATGGTGGCCAGCACCACGGCACCGAGGGCGGCGCCGACCACCGTGCCGGAGCCGCCGGACACCGACACGCCGCCGATCACCGCCGCGGCGAGCGAACTCATCTCCCAGCCGCTGGCCAGCACCACGGTGACCGTGCCGACACGGGCGGCGTAGAGCAGGCCGGCGATGCCGCACAACAGACCGCAGGCGACATAGGCGAAGACGACGACGCGCTCGGTGCGGAGGCCGAAGAACCAGGCCGCCACCTGGTTGGAGCCGACGGCGTAGAGGCGGCGGCCGAGCGGAAAGGCGTAGAGGAACCAGGCGACCAGCGCCACGATGGCGACGGCCACCAGCACGATCACCGGCAGGCCGCCGATGCGGGCGTCGGCCGCGCCGAGCATCCACGGCGGCAGGCGCGAGGAGGTCACCTCCTGGCCGCGAGCGTAGATGTAGGTGGCGCCGCGGTAGAGCGACATTGTGCCGAGCGTGGCGATCAGCGCCGGCACGCGGCCGAAGGCGACCAACAGGCCGTTGATCAGCCCGAGCAGGCTGCCGATCACCAGCGGAATCAGCACCAGCTCGACTGGGGTAATGGCCGGATGGTTGGCGGCGTAGTCGGCGGTGAGATAGGCGACCATGCCCATCATCGAGCCGACGGAGACGTCGAGGTTGCGGGTGAACAGCACGATCGCCTGAGCGCAGGCGGCGATGGCCAGGATCGACGCCGCCGAGGCGACGGTGGTGAGATTCTGCAGCGTCAGGAAGCGGTCGTTGAGCAGGGCGAACACCGTGCCGAGCACGACGAGGAATACCAGCACGCCGGCCTCGCGCAGGCGCAGCGCCACCTGCATCAGGCTTCTCGGCCGGGCGGCGGGCGCGTCGGTCATGCCGGGGTCCTTTCGAGCTTGCGCGAGGCGGCGGCCATCATCACCTTCTCCTGCGTCGCCTCGCGGCCGTCGAGTTCGGCCACCAGCGCGCCCTCGGCCACCACCAGGATGCGGTCGGAAACGGCCAGCAGCTCCGGCAGGTCGGAGGAGATGACCAGTACGGCGAGGCCGCGGTCGGCGAGCTGGGCGATCATCTCATGCACCTGCGCCTTGGAGCCGATGTCGATGCCGTGCGTCGGCTCGTCGAGGATCAGCGCCACCGGGTGGGTTTCCAGCCACTTGGCGAAGGCCACCTTCTGGCGGTTGCCGCCCGACAGCGACGAGACGATCGCCTCCACCGACGGCGTGCGCACCCGGTAGGTCGCCGCGGCGGCCTCGGCGGTCGCCCGCTCGCCGCCCCGGTCGATGAAGAACAGCCGGGACAGCCGCTTCAGGATCGGCAGGGTGATGTTGCGGGTGATGGTCTCGGCCATGATCAGGCCGTCGCGGTCGCGGTCCTCGGGCAGGTAGGCGAGGCCAGCGGCCAGCATCTGGCGCGGGCTCGACGGGTGGATATCGCGACCCTTCAGCAGGACGCGGCCGGCAGTGGGCGGCGTGATGCCGAACAGCGCCCTGGCGATCTCCGAGCGGCCGGCGCCGACGAGACCGCCCATGCCGACGATCTCGCCGGCCCGGAGCGCGAAGCTGACGCCGGAGAACACGCCGTCGAGGCCGAGGTTGTCCACCCTTAGCACCTCCTCGCCGACCGTCCGCCGGCCCCGCTCGGCGAACAGCGTGCCGATCGGCCGGCCGACCATCAGCTGCACCAGCTTCTCGCGGTCGAATTCGGTCGCCGGCGCGGTGATCACGTGGCGGCGGTCGCGCAGTACGGTGATGTCGTCGGAGATCGCCTCGATCTCCTCGAGGCGGTGGGTGATCAGCACGATGGCCGTGCCCTCGGCGCGCAACTGGCGGACCACGGCGAACAGCCGCTCGGCTTCCGACGGGGTCAGCGCCGAGGTCGGCTCGTCGAGGATCAGCAGCTTGAGGTCGAAGGCGAGCGCCCGGGCGATCTCCACGAACTGGTGCTCGGCGACCGAGAGGCCGGCCACCAGGGCGCGCGGGTCGAGATCGGAGCCGAGGCGGCCGAGCAGGCGGCGGGCGCTCGTCTCCATGGCGCGGCGGTCGACGGCGCCGAAGCGGGTGCGCGGATAGGCGCCCATCGCCATGTTCTCGGCGACGGTGAGATGCGGGAACAGCTTGGGGTCCTGGTAGACGGCGGCGATGCCCTTCTGGCGGGCGTCGATCGGGTTGCCGAAGCGCACCTCCTCGCCGTCGAAGACGATATGGCCGGCGTCGGCCTGTTCGAGGCCGGTGACGATCTTCACCAGCGTCGACTTGCCGGCGCCGTTCTCGCCGACCAGGCCGTGCACGCGGCCGGGGCGGATGTCGAAGCCGACGTCCTCCAGCGCGCTGACCGGGCCGAAGAACTTCGATATGCCCCGCAAGGACAGGACGGGCCGCTCGTCTCCCTCCTCCATCTCGTCCCCCCTTGATGCCGCCGGGTGATGCCTGCCAACCCGGCCGGAACGGGAAAAATGCTCTCCGATCTCCACATGCCGACGCAAATTGCCACTGGATTAAGACGAAAGTCGAATAAGCGATGCTCAATACCGGATGATGTCATCGAAGTGACTGTATGAGCGGGTCACGCCATGTAAAGGGTGAAAATCGGCAAGTTCATGGACAAAAATGCTGTTGTTTCTAGTCCATGGTGTGCCTGAAAAAATCTTGCGCCCGATGGTTTGTCTGTCGCCAGGACGGGGCAGGACTGGCGGCGCTCGCCTTCCGTCCATCGGGGAGTGTTGGCTCCTAGCGAATCGGGAGCCCTGCATATCCGGCGATCGAGAAGGGGCGGCCCAAACTTGTAAACATATAAAGACAATTTCCTCCGCCATCTGTCATCGAATCATGATGGCTCGAGATAACGCATTGATTATACTCTTATAAATATCTCGACTAGGATGTCATGCCAGCATGCCGCCTT
>LUYO01000141.1:0-3764 GCA_001603295.1 Rhodobacterales bacterium Alpha_02 | reverse complement strand
GGTCACGCCCTGGTGCATGAACGTCGTCGCCCTGCCCGACTCCGGTATCGACCTGCCGCCCGACGGCGTGATGCTGCGGCTCGACCTGCCGGCCGGCAGCGTCGATTTCGTGATCGCCTCGATGGACGACGGCAGCCGCTACGGCGCGGCGTCGCTGTTCTCGCCGATGGCCGACTTCGAGGATCAGGTGGCGGCCGAGGCGGTGGCTTTCGCCGCCCTCGACGAGTTGCTGCGCGAGGCCGAGCCGTCGGAAGTCGGGCCGCTCTCCGCCAGCCTCGATCGCCGTCGGTTGATCGGTCTCGGACGCGGCGGGACGGGAGGCGACGAATGAGCGGCCTCGATCCGGGACGGATCGTCGTTGCCTTCACCCTCGTCGATGGCGCGGTCGGCCACGCCTCGGTCCGCTCCGAGCGGCCGCTGTCGCTGGCCGCCCGTTTCGCCGGCCAACCGGTTTGCAAGGCGATCGAGGCGGTGGGGCTGCTGCACGCCGTCTGCGGCGTGTCGCATGCCGCCGCGCTGACCTTCGCGGCGGCGGCGGCGATGGGCCGCATCGTTCCGGCCGAGGAAGCGGCCCGCTGGCAGACGCGCCTTGCCGCCGAACGCATTGCCGAACATCTGCGCGATCTCGCCCATCTGGCGCCGGTTGCCGCCTTCCCGGTGGTGCGCGATGCCCTCGACGCCGCCCATAATGCGACCCGCAGCGGCGTCGTCGATGACGGCGCCGAGGCGATCAGCGCGGCGCTGGCATTGGCGCCGGGCTGGTTGCCGGCAACAACCGCCGAAGCCGCTCCACCCGACGTGCTGACCGCCGCCGACGATGCTCAGGTGATCGCCGCGCTCGCCGCCGACGCCGGCTTTGCCGCCCTGCCCGCCCTCCCCGGCCGGCATCCCGAGACCGGCCCGGCGGCGCGCGCCGGCCGGCCGGCCACCCTGCCGGGCGCGGCGCTGGCCGCCCGTCTCGCAGAGGCAAAAGCGGCGCTCGACTGTCTGCTCGGCCGACCGGACAACGGCCGGGATTCCGCCGTTTCGCTCGCTGCAAACCGGCTGGCGACGAGTACGGGATACGCCTCAGTGGAAAGTCCACGCGGCAAGTTATATTATTTTGCCGTGGTGCAAGGAGATGGACGGCTCCGAGACGCCCGCGTCGTTGCTCCCACGGAATGGAACTTCCATCCCGAGGGGCCATTTGCGCGCGCCCTCACGGGGTTCCGGCCGAACGGCGACGCCGTGACGGCGATCGCCCGGCTGGCGGCGCAATTCTCTCCCTGTGTTGCGGTGGATGTCGTTCCGGAAGGGGCGGCCCGTGCATGAGATGTCGCTTTGCGAGGCGGTGGTGGACATCGCCGTCGAGGAGGCGCGGAAGAACGGCGCCATCAGGATCAAGTCGGTGGTGCTGGAGGTGGGCGCGCTCGGCCATGTCGATCCGGACGCCCTCGCCTTCTGCTTTACTGCCGTCAGCCACGGCACCCTTGCGGAGAATGCAAGGCTGGTCATCGAGCGTGTTGCGGGCAGTGGCTGGTGCCTCGACTGTGCTAAGACGGTGCCGATGAGCGAACGCTTCGGCGCCTGCCCGGTGTGCGGGCGCCGTCACGTGCAGATGACGCAAGGCGACGAATTGCGGCTGCGCGAACTGGAGGTGGAGTGATGTGCAAGGATTGCGGCTGCGGCTCGGGCGGCACCGGCTATCGGATCAACGGCAAGACGCCGGCGGAACTGCACGGCCACGCGCACGACCATCCGCATGATCATGATCACCATCATGACCACGACCACCCGCACGATCATCACCATGATCACGATCATCCCCATTCGCATGATCACGGCCATCATCACGATCATCCGCACGTGCACGAGGCGCCGCTCGGCGCCGTGCATCAGCCGGGTGTCGACGGCGACCGGGTGATCCGCATCGAGCGCGACATCCTCGCCAGGAACAACGACGCCGCCCGCCAGAACCGCGCCCGCCTTGCCGCCACCGGCACTCTGGCGCTCAACCTGATGTCGTCGCCCGGCTCGGGCAAGACGACGCTGCTCGTCCGCGCCATCGACGACCTGAAGGCGCGCTTTCCCATCGCCGTCGTCGAGGGCGACCAGCAGACCGACAACGACGCGGCCCGCATACGCGCCACCGGTGCCCGCGCCGTGCAGATCAACACCGGCAAGGGCTGCCATCTCGAGGCCGGCATGGTCGGCGCCGCCCTCGACGATCTCCGGCTGGAGCCCGGCGGCCTGTTGTTCATCGAGAACGTCGGCAATCTCGTCTGTCCGGCCGGATTCGATCTCGGGGAAGCCCACAAGGTGGTGGTGCTGTCGGTGACCGAGGGCGAGGACAAGCCACTGAAATATCCCGATATGTTCGCCGTCGCCGACCTGTTGCTGCTCAACAAGGCCGATCTGTTGCCGCATCTGAAGTTCGACGTCGGCAAGTGCCTCGCCGCCGCGCTCACCGTCAACCCGCATCTCCAGACGCTGGTGGTGTCGGCCGAAACCGGTGAAGGCATGGCCGCCTTCTACGCCTGGATCGAAGCGCGCGCCGCGCTCAGCCGCGCCGCGGCCGTCCGGGCCTGACGGGACGATGACCGCCGTGCCCGCCCTCGACGCCTTCGCCACCGTGGCGCGCCTGCGCCTCAAGGTGAACGGCGCCGTGCAAGGCGTCGGCATGCGGCCGTTCGTGCATCGCCTCGCCACCGACTGCGGCCTTGCCGGCTACGTCCACAACGGCGCCGACGGCGTCACCATCGAGGTCGAGGGCGCCCGCGTCGAGGAATTCGCGCGCCGTCTCCGGACGGAGGCGCCGCCGCTCGCCCGCATCGACTCATTCCATCGCGAGGATCTGCCGGTCGTCGGCGACCGCGATTTCGTCATCCGCGACAGCGTCGGTGGCGCGACGATGACGCGCATCGTTGCCGATGCCGCCACCTGCGACGCCTGCCTCTCCGAGTTGTTCGATCCGGCGAGCCGCTATTTCGGCTATCCCTTCGTCAACTGCACCCATTGCGGCCCGCGCTACACCATCACCCGCCGCCTGCCCTACGACCGGCGGCAGACGTCGATGGCCGACTTCCCGATGTGCCCGGACTGCGCCGCCGCCTATACCGACGTACGCGACCGCCGCTTCCACGCCGAGCCGGTCGCCTGTCCGGCCTGCGGGCCACAGCTCAGCCATCCGATCGCCGAGATCGCCACGGCGATCCGGGCAGGCTGCATCGTGGCGCTGAAAGGCATCGGCGGTTTTCACCTCATCTGCGACGGCCGCAATGCCGAAGCGGTGGCCGCCCTGAGGACCAGGAAAGCGCGCGAGTTCAAGCCGTTCGCGGTGATGGTCGCCAACGCCGCCTCGATCGAAGCAGTGGCCGAGGCTTCAGCGGAGGAGCGGGCGCTTGCGTCGTCGGTGGCCCGGCCGATCGTGCTGATGGCGGCGAAAGCCGGCGTGCTGGCGCCGGCCGTCTCGCCGGGTCTTACCCGCGTCGGCGTCATGCTGGCCTATGCGCCGGTGCATCACCTGCTGTTCGCGGCGCTTGCCGGTGACGACTTCGCCGGCCACGATCCGCACGCCGCCAACGAATTCGTGCTAGTCGCCACCTCGGCCAATCCCGGCGGCGAGCCGCTGGTAGTCGACGACGCCGACGCCACCCGCCGCCTTGCCGGCATCGCCGACCTGATCGTCACCCACGACAGGGCGATCGTCGTGCGCGCCGACGACAGCGTGGCGCAGGTGATCGCCGGCGCGCCGAGCCTGCTGCGGCGGGCGCGCGGCTTCGTCC
>LUYO01000140.1:0-16558 GCA_001603295.1 Rhodobacterales bacterium Alpha_02 | reverse complement strand
TCGCCGCCGACAAGGTCAAGATCGCCGTCGTCCTGAAGACGCTGTCGAGCCAGTATTGGAAGATCGTGGCGGCCGGCGCCCAGGCCGCCGCCGAGAAGAACAACGTCGACCTGATCGTGCTCGGCCCGCCGACCGAGGACGCCGTCGAACAGCAGATCAACATGGTGCAGGATGTGCTCGCCCAGAAGCCCGACGCCCTGGTCTTCTCGCCGTCGCAGCCCGGCACCGCCGTCAACATCCTGACCAAGGTCCGCGCGGCCGGCATCCCGGTGCTGCTGGTCGACACCGGCATGCCCGAGGCGTTCACCGACTACTCGACCTTCATCGGCACCGACAATGTCGCGGCCGGCAAGGCGGGTGGCGAGGCGCTCGCCAAGCTGCTCAAGGCGGGCGACAAGGTGCTGCTGCTCGACGGCGCCCCCGGTAACCCGTCGATGACCGACCGTTGCGACGGCGCCAAGGAAGTGCTCGAGGCGGCCGGCATGGTGATCGGCGCACGTCAGCCGGCCTACTCCGATCGCGAGAAGGCCTATACGGTGACGCAGAACGTGCTGCAGTCGACGCCCGACATCGCCGGCGTGTTCGCCGGCAACGACGAGGAAGCGCTCGGCGCCTTGCGCGCGCTGAAGCAGGCCGGCAAGGACGTTCCGGTTCTCGGCGTCGACGCCAATACCGACAACCTCAAGGCCATCCTGGCCGGCGACCTCTACGGCTCCATCGCCCAGGGCAACTACGACATGGGCCGCCTCGGCGTCGAAAAGGCGCTCGAAGTGATCGCCGGCAAGACCATCGAGAAGCGCATCGACTCCGGCGCCACCCTGATCACCAAGGACAACGCCCAGGAACTCCTGGACTTCCGCGCCTCCATCAAGTGATCCGCGGCTGGAGCGGGCCGGCGCGTCACGACGTCGCCGGCCCGCTCCAGGCTCTTGCTTCAGGCGCAATCCTGAACGCAAGAGGTGCTCCCTTCTCCCGGCAGTGCTCCAGCGTCGGCCGGCGGGACGACCCCGGACGGCGGCGCAAGGCCGCTCTTCCATGAACCCGACGCCAACCGGCCGATATCCGGCGATCTCTCCGGCAACGGAGGGTCGCCGGACCGCCACCCTCCACTGAGGCCGCACCACGCAGCCGGGCGGTTTCGGCCGGTTGTGTCGGTAGACGTTTTGAATCGTTTTTGTCCTGGCATCGCACCCATGAACCGCAGGCGCCGAACGCGCCGGTCCGCCAGGGAACCGGCGCTTCGGCGATCACATTCCGAGGTATGTCCTTCATGTCCGCTTCCGTCCGCATCGGCATCGTGGGTCTCGGCCGGCTCGGCCGCCGCCATGCCGAAAACCTGGCTCTCCGCGTTCCCGGCGCCACGCTCGTGGCGGCCGCCAGTCCGATCCCCGAGGAGCGGGCCTGGGCCGAGACGACGCTCCCCGGCGTCGTCGCCTATGCCGGCCTCGCCGAGCTTCTCGCCCATCCCGGCCTTGATGCCGTCTGGCTGGTGACGCCGACCTCGCTGCATGCCGACCAGGTGATCGTCGCCCTCGAGGCCGGCAAGCACGTGTTCTGCGAGAAGCCGCTTGCCCTCGAACCCGCCGACTGCGACCGGGTAATCGCCGTGGCGGACAAGTGCCCCGGCCAGCTGGTTATGATCGGCTTCATGCGCCGGTTCGATCCGGCCTATGCCGAAGCCAGGCGACTGATCGCCGCCGGCGAGCTGGGCGAGGTGTTCTCCATCAGTTGCCGGTCGGAAGATCCTGTCGATCCCGACGGCTTCTTCGTGCGCTTCGCCCCGACCTCGGGCGGCATCTTCCTCGACTGTTGCATCCACGACATCGACCTCGTCCGCTGGATGCTGGACGGCGCCGAGGTGTCCGCGGTGAGCGCGGCCGGCAGCCGCATCATGTATCCGGCGCTCGGCGGCTGCGGCGACGTCGACAACGGCTTCGCCACCGTCACCTTCAAGGGCGGACAGGTGGCGACCTTCCACGTCTCCCGCACCTCGCATCGCGGCTACGAAGCGGCGATGACCATTTCCGGCACCAGGGGCGGCCTCGAGATCGGCAGGAACGTGCCGCGCCGGCCGATCACGCTGGAGACAGCCGGCAACCGCACGATCGAAGGCCAGGTCGATTTCTTCGAGCGGTTCGGCGATGCCTTCCTGCACGAGGCGCGCGCCTTCGTCGAGGCGGTGCGGAGCGGCGGCCCGACGCCGAGCGGCATCGCCGACGCCCGCGAGGCGACCCGGCTCGCCTGCGCCATGCGCGAGGCGCTGGTCGTCGGCTGACGAATGGAGGGTGGGAGCGCGGACGGGGCGCTCCCTGCTCCTCCCTGAAAAAGCAATCCCGGAGACGGCGGCCGTCTCCGGGATTTTCTTTGTTCCGGCGTGAGGGGCGTCAGGCCGGCGGGATCATCACGTCGCGCACGATCGCCGTCAGCTCGCGGTAGGCTTCGATGAACGACCGCAGCGTGCGGCGGGTGGCGCCGTAGCCGTCGAATTCCGCGATGGCGAGCCCCTCCTCGTCGTAGGCGGCGCGGAAGTCGGGGAACTTCCGGTAGAGCTCGTCGACGATCAAGGGATCGACGGGATCGTCGATGCGCGATTTCACCGCAATGTCGGAGCCGTTGAACAGCACCTGCCACTCGTAGGGGATAGTCAGGATCAGGTCGCCGCCGATCAGCTCCGACCAATGCATGTGGTTGCGATAGGCGGCGGCGAGGAGGCGCGTCCGGTAGCCGCGCGCCTTGAAGATGGCATAGGCCTTCTTGATGACGGCGAGCCCCGCCCATTCGAGATGCCCCGGCGTGACGACGATGCCGTCGCGCTTGGCCGTCGCCTTGATCCAGTCGTCGGTGCGGCCGATCATGATGGTGCAGGCCGGCGTCATGCCGGAAACGTCGTGCCCTTCCGCCGCCCGGCGCGCCAGACCGCGCTCGACCGCCTCGGCGACGGCGATCGCCTGCGGCAGGGTAAAGCTCACGGTGGCATTGATCACCACGCCGCGGCTGGTCGCCTCCTCGATGGCGGCGACGCCGGCGGCGGTGACGGGGATCTTGACCTGGATGTTGGGCGCCAGGCCGGCAAAGCGCACCGCCTGCTCGACGAGGCGCTCCGTGTCCATGTAATAGACCGGGCTGGTCTGCATCGACAGCCGGCCCTTCCGTCCCTTCTCGCGCTCGAACACCGGCAGCAGCAGTTCGGCGCCCTTGAGACCCATCGCCTCGATCAGTCGCCAGGCAATCTGGTCTTCGCTTTCCGTCGGATGCTGTGCCACCAATTGCCGCAGCGGCTCCTTCCAGGCGTCGTAGTCCTTCTTGAGGACGGCGAGCACGATCGACGGATTGGTGGTGGCGCCCACCGCGCCATTGGCGAGCGAGTATTGCAGCTCCCCGATCGAGCAGGAGTCGTTCCAGACGTCGGTCGGCGTCGTGGCGACGGTCCTCGCCAGCGACGTTTCCGATCGGATTTCAGCGCGGGACATGATGTACGCCTCCTCAGGCCGTTCGTCGGACGGCCGATCAGGCGGTCCCGACAATCGTCAGGACAAGGCACGCCCTTCGCGGCAAATCGGAATTCGCCGTCGCTCGGCCTTGTCGGAAAAGGGAAAAGCAGGGATGGCCGCCCCGGGGGAAGCCTCCGGGATGCTCGTTCGACGCTTACGCCGGCTGGAGCGTTTCCGGTGAAATCCGGTTCATCGGAAACGCTCTATATCTTTGTCTGGACGCAATTCCAGACGCAAAACCGGTTCCCACTTTTGCTGGAATTGCTTTAGGCCGGCGCCTCGCCGCCGTCAGCGGAGCCCGGCCTCGGCCAGATAGCGCTTCAGGTTGGCGATGCCCATGGTGACGTATGTCTTCGGGTTGGCTTTCTCGGGGGCCTGCTCGGCCTCGAGCACCACCCAGCCCGAATAGTTCGGCAGCGCCTTGAACACGCCGACGAAATCGATCGAGCCGTCGCCCGGCACGGTGTAGACGCCTTCAAGCACCGCATCGAGGAAGGACCAGCCCTCGGCCAGCGCCCTCCTGGCGATCGGGCCGCGGACGTCCTTGGTGTGGACGTGGCCGATGCGGTCGGCATATTTCTTCGCCATGGCCACGGCATCGCCGCCGCCCCAGGTCATGTGGCCGGTGTCGAGCAGCAGCTTCACCGCCGGGCCGGTGCCGGCCATGAAGCGGTCGACCTCTTCGGGCGTCTGCACCACCGTGCCCATGTGGTGGTGATAGACCACCTGCAGGCCGTAGCCCTTCACCAGCTCGGCGAAGCGGGTCATGCGCGGCAGAAAGACTGCCCATTCGGCGTCGGTCAGTACCGGACGATCGGTGAGCGGCGCCGATCGGGTGCCATGGACGGTGCGGGTGCATTCGCAGACCACCAGCACCTCGGCGCCGGCTTCCTTGCGCCACTTCAGCTCGTCCTGAGCGGCGGCGAACTCGGCGTCGGCGTCGCGCTCGAGCAGGAAGGTCGAGTACCAGCCGGAGACGAAGACCATGCCATAGTCGGCGAGCAGGGCCTTCAGCTCGGGGCCGTCGGCCGGCATCTTGTGCCCCTTCTCCATGCCCTCGATGCCGGCGTCGCGCGCTTCGGTGAGGCACTGTTCGAGGCTGATGTCACCGCCGATGTCCCACAAGTCGTCGTTCGACCAGCAGATGGGATTGGCACCAATGCGAATCATGTCTTCTCTCCCAATAAGCGCACCGGCTCGAGCTGTCCGCCCGCCGGGCCGTTCGTCGAAAATGCATCGTCCGGACCTGACGCGAGATCTCCATGGGCGCCGGCCCCTCGCCGACCGGCGGCAGCGCGATGGAACGACCGTTCCGGGCTGTACGCGCTCCGGGACGACCTTCCTCATTCCCGGACCGCAGCATCGGTCGATCCGGGATGAACGGACGGTATGGCGATTGACCTCCAGGGCGCGGCCGGATACTCGGCCACGTCGATCCAGTTATTCTTTATTTCATTTCATACGGTATGTAAATTCTGTTTCTCGCGGCTGCGACGAAGGTCGGCAACCGACACCGTCAGCGCCATGGCGACGGTCAGCGTGGCGGCGAGCGAGCGGAAACCCTCGAAATCGGCCTCGACGATCTCGAACCAGACGCCGTTTTCCGGCACCAGAGGGCTGAATGGGCTATCGGTGATCACCACCAGGGGCGTGCCTTGCGCGGCGACCTGGCGCATGTATTCCACGGTGCCCGAGGCATAGGGCGTGAAGCTGATCGCGAAGGCCGCGTCCTTCGGGCCGGCGAAATTCAGCATTTCCCGGTCGATGCCGAGCGGCGAGCCGATCAGCGTCGTGCGGATTCCCAGCTTTCCGAAGGCATAGGCCATGTAGGCGGTGATCGGATAGGAGCGGCGCTGGGCGATCAGGTAGACGGTGTCGGCCTCGGAGAGAATCTGCGTCGCCCGGTCCATCACCGCCGGATCGATCCGCTCGCACGCCCGCTCGACCGAGCGGATCGCCGCCTTGCCGAAGCCATCGAGCATCGCGGTGGTTACCGGACGGCCGGACGAATGGGTGTCGAAGGCGTCCAGCCGCTCGTCGTAATTGGACGGACGGTCGCGCAGCCGCTCCTGGAACACCGCCTGAAGCTCGGAAAATCCCTTGTATCCCATCGCCTTGGCGAACCGTACCAGCGTCGAGGGCTGCACCTTGGCCGCCGAGGCGATGCTGGCGACCGTGCCGAAGGCGATCTCGTCGGGCGATTCGACGGCATAGGCCGCGACCTGGGCAAGACGGCGCGGCAACTTGTCGCGACGCCCGATGATGACGTCGCGCAGGGCGCGAAATTCCTGGGGCGGCGGCCCGCTCCTGTCGATGTCGTCGAATTCCATCGGCTCGCTCTCGTCAGCCATCCCCAACCTCGCTTCAAATCGAATTGGACGTTTCAAGTCTATTCCACCGTTCCGCCCGATGCCAACCCCGGCTCAACACGTGGCATCGGCAACGAAACACCCGTCGTTTCAATGCCTTGCGCCTCAATCCGGACCACGGGGATAGCCGCGGTGACCGGCCGGCGACGCTGCCGCGCCCTTCCGTCTCTGAGCATATCCTCTGATAACGATTTGATAAATAACCAGTAATCCCGAGTTCGCCCGGCCGGGGCCGGCGAAGTCCAGCCGGCGGACGGCCGGAACCTCGACCAAAGGCGGGGGATCGCCCGCCTACGAGCGTCTCCCATCCGGACAGGAAGGCCTTGACGGATCGGGATGATGGAACTTAAATTCCATCTTGGAAAAAGACTGTTCCATGCCGTTCAACTCCCGCGGCCGCCAATCCGGAACCACGGCAAGCGGAACGGACCATGCGATGGTCGATCGCGAAAGCGATCCTGAATCGTTTTTCAACTTTTGGCGCGGCGACGGTCTGAAGCATTTGATCCGCGGGGGTCATCCGCGACACCCCCGCGGAAGCAGTCGAGGGAGAGAGATCAATCATGACACTGAAATTCGGATTGCTGGGCGCCGGACGCATCGGCAAGGTGCACGCGGGCGCGGTTGCCGCCACACCGGGCGCGAAGCTCGTCGCCGTCGCCGACGCACTGCCCGAGGCGGCCGCCTTCATCTCGAAGGCGTCGGGCGCCGAAGTGCGGACGATCGACGAGATCATGAACGCCGGCGACATCGACGCCGTCCTGATCACCACGCCGACCGACATGCACGCCGACATGATCGAGCAGGCGGCGCGCGCCGGCAAGGCGATCTTCTGCGAGAAGCCGATCGATCTCGACACCGTCCGGGTGCGCCGTTGCCTCGACACCGTCGCCCGGGAGAAGGCGGCCTTGATGATCGGCTTCAACCGCCGCTTCGACCCCAACTTCATGGAGGTGCGCGCCCGCATCGACGCCGGCGCCATCGGTGCGGTGGAGATGGTGTCGATCACCTCGCGCGATCCGTCGCCGCCGCCGGCCACCTACGTGGCGCGCTCGGGCGGCATGTTCCGCGACATGACCATCCACGACTTCGACATGGCCGCCTTCCTGCTCGGCGAGGACCCGGTCAAGGTGTTCGCGGTCGGTTCGAGCCTGGTCGATCCGGAGATCGGCAAGGCCGGCGACATCGACAGCGGCTCGGTGATCCTGACCACCAGGACCGGCAAGATCGCCCAGATCTCCAATTCGCGCCGCGCCACCTACGGCTACGACCAGCGCATCGAGGTGCACGGCTCGAAGGGCATGGTGCACGCCGAGAACGTGCGCGCCACCACCGTCGAGGTGGCGAACGCCGAGGGCTACCGCCGCGAGCCGCTGCTCGACTTCTTCATGACGCGCTACACCCAGGCCTATGCCAACGAGATCGCCGCCTTCATCAAGGCGATCGAGGCCGGCACGCCGATGCAGCCGTCCGGCGAAGACGGCCTCAAGGCGCTCGCCATGGCCGACGCCGCCATGACGTCGCTGAAGGAAGGCCGGCAGGTGGACATCGCCTACTGAGGGAAGCCAGCGGCCGGCGCGCGTCGCCGGCCGCCTTCCCGGCAAGTGCCTCGCTGGAAGGTGAAACCGCCATGCGCAGCCCCCCAGACCAGCCTGACGACCAGGCGCCCGAGAGAGCGGCGTTTTCCGGCTATCAGCCCCTCAAGGAGGAGATCGTCCGGCGGCAGAAGTCGCTGCCCAGGCGATTGCTCCAGATCGCGACCTTCGCGCTCGACCAGCCCGACGAGGTCGCCTTCGGGACGGTCTCCTCGATCTCCAAGAGCATCGGCGTACCGCCGTCGGCGGTGATCCGCTTCGCCCAGCATTTCGGCTTCGACGGCTTCATCGAGATGCAGCGTCTGTTCCGCGACCGGATGCGGGCGCGCAGTTCGGAATACGAGGAGCGCCTGCAGACCCTGAGCCGCGGCGCCGACCCGGTGGACGGCGCCGGCAGGACCCTCGAAGGCTTCCTGGCGGCCGGCCGGCAGTCGATGGAGAGCGCGCTCCATTCGGTCAGCCGCGAGGTGTTCTCCTCGGCCGTCTCGGTGCTGGCCGGCGGCGAGACGGTCTATCTCCTGGCGCGGCGGCGGTCGTTCCCCATCGTCGGTTACATGGCCTATGCCTTCGGCAAGCTCGGCCTGCGCTTCGAGCTGGCGAACGCGTCGACGGGAACCGATGGCGACCTCTTGCAGTTCGCCGGCCCGAGGGACGCCGCCTTCGCCGTCAGCTTCTCGCCTTACGCCGCCGAGACCGTGGCGCAGGCCAAGGCTCTCCGGGAGCGTGGCGTGCCGCTGGTGTCCCTGACCGATTCGCCCTTCTCGCCGATCGCGGCGATTTCGAACGTTTGGTTCGAAGTCGTGGAAACTGACTATAGCGGCTTCCGTCCCCTTTCGGCATCCATGGTGCTCGCCCTGGCCCTGAGCGTCGCCGTCGCCGAGAGAAAACAGTGGAGTTGACGGCACAACGCGCCTCCACGCCGGCCAGGCGGCAACCTCCGGCATACTACGGTGGATACAGAATAATAATTTCATCGATCTTTTCTATCAGAACGTATATTCTTGCTGCCAATGCGCGGCAACGCGCCATGAAGGAAAGCTCAGCGAGGAACGAATGACAGACGTCGGCAGCCCGGCCAAAACGCTCGATCTCATCGCCATCGGCCGGGCCTCGGTCGATCTCTACGGCCAGCAGATCGGCACCCGTCTCGAGGACATCGGCAGCTTCGCCAAGTCGGTCGGCGGCTGTCCCACCAACATCGCCATCGGCACAGCTCGGCTGGGGCTGAAGTCGGCGGTGATCACCCGCGTCGGTAACGAGCAGATGGGCCGCTTCATCCTGGAGCAGCTCGCCCGCGAGACGGTCGACACCGCCGGCATCGCCGTCGACAAGGACCGCCTGACGGCGCTGGTGCTGCTGGCCGTCGAGGCCGAGGGCGTGTCGCCGATGATCTTCTACCGCTCCGACTGCGCCGACATGGCGCTCGACGAGCATGACATCGATGAAGCGCTGATCGCCCGCAGCCGGTCGGTCGTGGTCAGCGGCACCCATTTCTCCCGCCCCAACACCGAGGCGGCCCAGCGCAAGGCGATCGCGCTCGCCAAGAAGCACGGCGCCAGGGTGGTGATCGACATCGATTACCGGCCAAACCTCTGGGGCCTCGCCGGCCACGACGCCGGCTTCGAGCGCTACGTCAAGTCGGAGCGCGTCTCCGGCCTCCTCCGCAGCGTCCTCGCCGACTGCGACCTGATCGTCGGCACCGAGGAGGAGATCATGATCGCCACCGGCGCCGACAGCGTGCTGGCGTCGCTGAAGCTGATCCGGGCAACCAACGCCGGCGCCACCATCGTGCTGAAGCGCGGCGCCATGGGCTGCATCGTCTACGACGGCCCGATCTCCGACGACCTCGAGGACGGCATCGTCGGCCGCGGCTTCCCGATCGAGGTGTTCAACGTACTCGGCGCCGGCGACGCCTTCATGTCGGGCTTCCTGCGCGGCTGGCTGAGGGGCGAGCCGCTCGCCACCGCCGCCACCTGGGCCAATGCCTGCGGCGCCTTCGCGGTGTCGCGTCTCCTGTGCTCGCCCGAATATCCGACCTGGACCGAGCTTTGCCATTTCCTCGAGCATGGCTCCAGCGAGCGGGCGCTGCGCAAGGACGCCGCCCTCAACCACATACATTGGGCGACCACCCGCCGCCGCGAACTGCCGACCATGATGGCGCTGGCCATCGACCACCGCAGCCAGGTGGAAGACCTCGCCGAGGACGAGGCGACGCTGAAGCGCATCCCCGACTTCAAGGTTCTCGCGGTGAAGGCGGCACGGCGGGTGGCGGCCGGCCGGCCTGGTTTCGGCATGCTGCTCGACGACAAGTACGGCCACAAGGCCTTGTTCGAGGCCGGGGCCGGCAAGGACCTCTGGGTGGCCAAGCCGATCGAGCTGCCCGGCTCGCGGCCGCTGCAGTTCGAGTTCAGCCAGGATCTCGGCAGCCGGCTGATCGAGTGGCCGCTCGAACATTGCATCAAGGTGCTGTGCTTCTACCATCCCGACGATCCGGCCGACCTCAAGGCGGTGCAGACGGCCAAGCTCGCCACCGCCTACGAGGCGGCGCGCAAGGTGGGCCGGGAGATCCTGATCGAGATCATCGCGTCCAAGGCCGGTCCGCTCGGGGAGGACACGATGGCCCGGGCGCTGTCCGAACTCTACGCGGCCGGCCTCAAGCCGGACTGGTGGAAGCTGGAGCCGCAGGCGTCGGTGGCGGCCTGGCGGGCGATCGACAAGGTGATCGGCGACAACGACCCCTATTGCCGCGGCGTGGTGCTGCTCGGCCTCGAGGCGCCGATCGACACGTTGAAGCAGGGTTTTACGGCCGCCAGGGCGGCGCCCTGCGTCAAGGGCTTCGCCGTCGGCCGCACCATCTTCGCCGATGCCGTCCGGCGCTGGCTCGGCGGCGAGATCGACGACGACGCGGCCATCGCCGACATGGCCCATAAGTTCGGCACGCTGGTCGACGTCTGGCTGTCGCTCGACGTCTCCGAGACTGCCTGACCGGCGGCGGCCGGTCACCGATCGATTGCGCGTGCCGGCCGTGACCGGCATCCTTATGAGGAAACAGTCTAGAGCGGCGCATCCCATGCAACGAGGATGCCCGTTTCGGGAGGAAGAATATGGCTGGCAAGACAGTGCGACTGACCGTGGCACAGGCGACGGTGCGGTTTCTCGTGAACCAGAAGACGATCATCGACGGAGAGACGCTGCCGATCTTCGCCGGCTGCTGGGCGATCTTCGGCCACGGCAACGTCGCCGGCCTCGGCGAGGCGCTCTATCAGGTCCGCGATACGTTTCCGACACTGCGCGCCCACAACGAGCAGGCGATGGCCCATTCGGCGATCGCTTTCGCCAAGGCGAGCTTCCGCCGCCGCTTCATGGCCTGCACCACGTCGATCGGCCCCGGCGCCCTCAACATGGTGACCGCCGCCGCCGTCGCCCACGTCAACCGGCTGCCGTTACTCCTGTTGCCCGGCGACGTGTTCGCCAACCGCCGGCCCGACCCGGTGCTGCAGCAGGTCGAGGACTTCCAGGACGGCACGGTGTCGGCCAACGACTGCTTCCGCCCGGTATCGCGCTATTTCGATCGCATCCAGCGGCCCGAGCAACTGATCGCCGCCCTGCAGCGCACCATGCACGTGCTGACCGACCCCGCCGAATGCGGGCCGGTGACCCTCGCCATGTGTCAGGACGTGCAGGCCGAGGCCTTCGACTGGCCGGAAAGCCTGTTTGAGGAAAAGGTCTGGGTGCCCCGGCGCATCCGCCCGGACGAGAACGAGCTGGCGACGGCGATCGGCCTCCTCAAATCCGCCAGGAGCCCGATGATCATCGCCGGCGGCGGCGTGCTCTATTCGGAGGCGGCGGCCGATCTCGTCGCCTTCGCCGAGACGCACCGCATCCCCGTCGCCGTGACGCAGGCCGGCAAGTCGGCGATCGACGAGACGCATCCGCTGGCGCTCGGCGCCGTCGGCGTCACCGGCACGTCGGCCGCCAACGCGCTCGCCGCCGATGCCGACCTGGTGCTGGCCGTCGGCACCCGCTTCCAGGACTTCACCACCGGCTCGTGGGCGCTGTTCAAGACCGGCGCCCTGCGGATCGTCGCCCTCAACGTCGCCGCCTACGACACCACCAAGCATAACGCCGCGCCGCTGGTCGCCGACGCCAAGGTCGGGCTCAAGCTGCTGTCGCAGGGTCTCGGCGGCTGGACGGCGGCCGGCGTCGCCGATCGCGCCGCCGAGGAGAAGACCGCCTGGCTCGAGGCCGCCGCCAAGGTGCTGGCGCCCACCAACGCCGAGAAGCCGTCGGACGCCCAGGTGATCGGCGCCGTGGCGCGGACGCTCGGCAAGACCAATGCCGTTGTGGTCTGCGCGGCCGGCGGCCTGCCGGGCGAACTCGACAAGCTGTGGGTGCCGACCGAGCCGGGCGGCTATCACATGGAATACGGCTTCTCCTGCATGGGCTACGAGATCGCCGGCGGCATCGGCGTCAAGATGGCCAATCCGGACAAGGAGGTGATCGTCATGGTCGGCGACGGCTCCTACATGATGATGAACTCGGAGGTCGCCACCTCGGTCAGCCTCGGCCAGAAGATCACCGTCGTGCTGCTCGACAACCACGGCTTCGGCTGCATCAACCGGCTGCAGATGGCCACCGGTGGCGCCAACTTCAACAACCTCTGGCAGGATTGCGCCATGCAGGCGCAGCCGGAGATCGACCTCCGCCAGCATGCCGAGAGCATGGGGGCGATCGCCGTCAAGGCGGCGTCGATCGGCGAACTGGAGAGCGCCCTCGAAGCGTCGCGCCACAACGACCGCACCACGGTGATCGTCATCGACACCGACCCGCTCGCCACCACCGAGGCCGGCGGCCACTGGTGGGACGTGGCGGTGCCCGAGGTGTCGCCGCGGCCGCAGGTCGACAAGGCGCGCCAGCGCTACGAGGCCAACCGACAGCTCCAGCGCGTCTTCGATTGACGGTCATCGATGAGAAGGAGAACATCATGTCCGACTCCCGTCTCCGCGTAAGGCCGAAGGCCGCCCGCGGCCTGGTCACCGAGGTGACGCCGGAAAGCGCCGGCTGGTCGCATGTCGGCTTCGCCCTCCATCGCCTGACGGCGGGCGAAGACCTGGCGGCCGAGACCGGCGGCCGCGAGGTCTGCCTGGTGCTGGTGTCCGGCAAGGTGCGCCTCGGCATCGATGGCGATGACCTCGGCGAGATCGGCGAGCGGATGAGCCCGTTCGGCGGCGCGCCGTGGGCGGCCTACGCGCCGGCCGGCAGCCGCTACGCGCTGACCGCGCTGACCGACGCCGAGGTTGCCGTCTGCTCGGCGCCCGGCGCCGCCGGCTTCCCGGCCCGGCTGATCCCGCCGGGCACCCACCCGCAGATCACCCGCGGCAAAGGCTCCAACACCCGGCTCGTCACCAACATCATGCCGGAGGACGACGGCGCCGCCCATCAGCTTCTGGTGGTCGAGGTGATCACGCCGGGCGGCAATACCTCGTCCTATCCGCCGCACAAGCACGACCGGGACGACATCCCGGCCGAAAGCTATCTCGAAGAGACCTACTACCACCGCTTCAACCCGCCGCAGGGCTACGGCTTCCAGCGCGTCTACACCGACGATCGCAGCCTCGACGAACTGGTGCTGCTCGAGGACGGCGACGTGGTCATGGTGCCGAGGGGCTATCATCCGGTCGCCACCATCCATGGTTACGACAGCTACTATCTCAACGTCATGGCCGGGCCGAAGCGGATCTGGAAGTTCCACAACGAACCGGCCCACGAGTGGCTGTTCACCGGCCTCGGCGCGCCGGCCGCCGCGCGCTGAGGACCACGCCTTGAGGTGGTGACCTCCGACCCACGGCCCTGCGTCCTTCCTCCCGCAGGGGTCCGGCGACATACGCCGACGTCGCCCCGTGACGTCCCACCTCGGTGCCGCCGCCCGGCGGCGCGTCAGGGCCCATCCGATGCCCGGGCATGCCGGGGCGTCGGATGGGCTTGTTCTTTCAGGTCGGAGCGCGGACCGGCCGCCGGCAGCGTCGACGGGACGGCAGCCAATTCCGCCGGAAACGGTTATCATGGGCGCGCCTCCCCGACGTGAGGAGACAGGGCGCCGTCACCGCTCCCATAGCCCCCGTAAGTGAGACGCCCATCGGAATATAAAACGTTTCGTCCGTACCGGCAGGACCGACGCGTGGGACCGTTTATCCCTCGCCACGACCGCCGGCAGCGCATAGCGGCGGTTTGGAAAGGCTTCTGCACCCACCGGTCCGGCGAACCGTCGGCGGTGATGGCATGAAATATCATTATTATACAGATAGTTAAATGAATACTGCCACGACAGCACTCCGAGCATTGCCGAAAAGGGATATGGCGTGATCGGTTTTCCGGACGGGCGGCGCAGCATAGAACGTTTAGTATCAAAATCGCATATTGGCGTTCCAAATAAAATGATATAAGGAATAAGCATTCTAATTGCTTTGCGCCTTTGGCCGGCGGATGCTGGCGGCTTCCAGGGACACCCAAAAGGGAGAAGACGATGAACATGGAAATCCTCAAGCACCAGTTCGGCAAGATCGCCCGCCTCAAGTACCTGGTGAACAACGAGTGGCGCGAGTCCAGGACGGCGAAGTACATGCCGGTGATGGACCCCTCGACGGGCCGGCAGATCGCCGAGGCGCCCTGTTGCATGCAGGACGAGGTCGATGCCGCCGTCGCCGCCGCCGCCGCCGCCTTCCCCGGCTGGCGCGACACGCCGATCCCGACCCGCATCCAGCTGATGTTCCGCTTCAAGCAGTTGCTCGACGCCCATCTCGACGAGCTGACCGAGCTGGTCGCCACCGAGAACGGCAAGGTGCTGGCCGAGGCCAAGGGCGACGTGCTGAAGGCGATCGAGGTGGTCGAGTGCGCCTGCTCCACGCACTATCTGATGCAGGGCGACACCTGCATGAACGTCTCGACCGGCTACGACACCGTCTCGTTCCGCGAGCCGCTCGGCGTGTTCGCCGCCATCGCCCCCTACAACTTCCCGGCCATGATCCCGATGGGCTGGATGATCCCCTTCGCCATCACCACCGGCAACACCGTGGTGCTCAAGGCGGCGTCGATGGTGCCGCAGACGGCCATGCGCATGCTCGAGCTGCTGATCGAGGCCGGCCTGCCGAAGGGCGTCGTCAACATGGTGACCTGCTCGCGCGTCGAGGCCGACACGCTGCTCACCCACCCGGCCATCCGCGGCGTCACCTTCGTCGGCTCGACCGGCGTCGGCATGCACATCTACAAGACGGCCGCCGGCGCCGGCAAGCGCGTCCAGGCGCTGACCGAGGCCAAGAACCATGCGCTCGTCCTTGAGGACTGCGTGCTGGAGCGCACGGTGCGCGGCATCATCAACTCGACCTACGGCTGCGCCGGCCAGCGCTGCATGGCGCTGCCCGTCGTCTGCGTGCAGGAGAGCATCGCCGACGAATTCGTGGCGCTGTTCAAGAAGATCGCCCAGGAACTGAAGATCGGCCCGGCCTACATGCCCGGCAGCCAGCTCGGCCCGGTGATCTCGGCATCGCAGAAGGAGTCGATCGAGAAGGCCATCCAGCGCGGCGTCGACGAGGGCGCGACGCTGGTGCTCGACGGCCGCGGCGTCAAGGTGCCGGGCTACGAGGACGGCTATTTCGTCGGCCCGACCATCCTCGACCACGTCAAGCCCGGCTCGTACGTCGGCGAGGAAGAAATCTTCGGACCGGTGACGTCGATCAAGCGCGTCAAGGATTTCGAGGAAGGCCTCGCCGTCATGAACGCCAACCGCTTCGCCAACGGCTCCTGCATCTACACGACCTCCGGCCGTCACGCCCGCGAGTTTGCCAGGCGCACCGACGGCGGCATGGTCGGCATCAACGTCGGCATTCCCGTGCCCTTCTCGATCTTCCCGTTCTCCGGGCACAAGGAGTCGTTCTTCGGCGACCTCCACACCATGGGCAAGGACGGCGTCGCCTTCTTCACCGAAACCAAGTCGGTCACCTCCGTCTGGTTCTCCGAGGAAGATGCCAAGAAGACCGTCAGCACCTGGGACGGCACGCTGACCCGCAGTTGAGGCGCCCCGGCGCGCCGGCTTCCTCCGCCGGCGCGCCGGGCTCCACATCCGACGATAGCACCTCCTCCTCACCGCACTGGGCCGGCCCTCGGGCCGGCCGTTCTTTGATGGGTGAAGCGGCGCGCCGATTGTCCCGCCGAGTTGCAGCGCCGTCCCGGACCTCAGGGGGTTCCACGTCTGTCGGGGAGGCTCGGCCGGGAAGATCGACGCCTTCCTCGACGGCGGTCACGCCGTCGTGCTGTACTCTTTCCAGGTGATCGAGCACGAGCCGCGCCACATGCAGGCGCTCGAGACCGGGCCGGACATTTCACGCCGCCAGCGGTTCGTGCTGGTCGAGCCTTCCGTGCCGGCCTCCCGGGCGATCTCGACACGAAATGCGGCATCCCGCCCGATGTCGACATGGTCTCCTTCGTCCGCACCAGCGCCGCAGGCCAGCCGCTCGGCAAGGGCCGCGCCCGGTACCTGACTGACGCCCCCTGACAGCGAAAGCCGGTCCCGCAGGACCGGCTTCCTTGCTCCGGGCTCCTATATATTCGATGGGACCGCTGCCGCTCAGGCGGCCATGACGCGGTTGATGAATCCCTCCACCGTCTCGCGCAGGCGGCCGGCCTGCTCGTTCATGTCGTTGGAGGCGGCGGACACCGCCGCCGCCGACTGCGACGTTTCCCCGACGACGCGGGTCAGCGCCTCCGTCTCCTCGGTCGCCGCGCGGGTACCGGAGGCCGCCCGCTGGGCATTGCTGGAAATCTCCGCCGTGGCGGTTCCCTGCTCGCTGACGGCGCTGGAGATGATCATCGTCGTGCGGTCGACGTCGACCATGATGTCGGAAATCGAACGGATGGCGGCGACCGCCTCGCCGGTCGACGCCTGGATCTGGGCGATCTGGGTGGCGATCTCCTCGGTGGCCTTGGCGGTCTGGCCGGCGAGATTCTTCACCTCCGAGGCGACGACGGCAAAACCCTTGCCGGCCTCGCCGGCGCGGGCGGCCTCGATGGTGGCGTTGAGGGCGAGGAGATTGGTCTGCTCGGCGATCGC
>LUYO01000139.1:0-11855 GCA_001603295.1 Rhodobacterales bacterium Alpha_02 | reverse complement strand
CCGCCGCGCCGCCCGCCGCCATGGCCGGAGCGACGCCGTCGCCGGACGCCAGCGCCCTGGCGCCCGTCCAGCCGACGACGACTCCGCCGGCCGGTGCCTCGGCCGGGGAAACGATCGCCGTCGCCCAGAAGGCCATTCTCTACGAGGAGCCCATTCCCGGCTCGCCCGGCACCAAGCTCGACGGCACGGTGGTGTGGTCCTTCGTCAACGAGCCGGCGCTGCCGGGCGACAAGCCGGTGCCGCAGATCCGCGGCGACATCGAGGTGCCCGAACTCGACCTCAAGATGCGCCTGTCGATCCACAAGAACGACGATCAGGCGCTGCCGGCCAGCCATATCGTCGAGTTCTCCTTCACGGTGCCGCCGTCGTTCGCCGGCAAGTTCATCGACACCACGCCGGGCATGATCGCCAAGCAGACCGAGGAGGCGCGCGGCGACCCGATCGTCGGCGCCGTCGCCAAGGTGTCGGACAGCCTGTTCTGGCTGGCGCTATCCGGCCTCGATCAGGACGTCAGCCGCAACATCCAGTTGCTGAAGGAGCGGTCGTGGATCGACATCCCGATCCGCTACGGCAACCGTCGCCGCGCCATCCTCACCTTCGAGAAGGGTGCCCCTGGCGACAAGGTGTTCGCCGACGCCTTCGCCGCCTGGGGGGAATGAGGACGGCTCAGGCCGGGCTCGACAGCTTCATCAGCAGGAGGCCGGCGAGAATCAGCGCTGCGGCGAGGAGCCGCAGCGGCGTTACGGCCTCGCCGAGCACGAGGATGCCGACCGCGAAGCTGCCGACGGCGCCGATGCCGGTCCAGACGGTGTAGGCGGTGCCGAGCGGCAGCGACTTCATGGCGACGGCCAGGAGGCCGAAGCTCAGGAGCATGGCGACAAGCGTGAGAAGGCTGGCGCCGAGCTGGGTGAAGCCGGCCGACAGTTTCATGCCGTAGGCCCAGACGACTTCCAAGAGACCGGCGATCAACAGATATATCCAGGCCATGGCGGCCCTCCTTTCGTCGGGCCGGGCCGTCCCGGACTTGGCATTCCCGCCAAAGGCGGGTGAGGACGTGGCCTCAAGGGGAGCAATTCCAGCAAAAGTGGAAACCGGTTTTGCGTCCGGAATTGCGCGAAGACAAAGAGACAGAGCCTGTCCGGCGAACCCGAATTCGCCGGACAGGCTCCAGAGATGGGACAGCGGGTGGCCGGCGTCAAGCCGGCCGGGTCACTTGCCGACCAGCACCACGCTGCCGATCAGCTTCCCCGACGGCAGGTGATGGATCTCCACCACCTTGCCCTCGGGGCCGTCGATGATCAGCGACAGGCGGTCGGCGTCGACCTCTGTGCCGACGATGGTGCCGGGCGTCATCACCTCGAGCAGCGTGCGGAACGGCGCGCCGGCTGGCGGCGCGTCGTCGCCGCTCTTCGCCACGCGGAAGGCGATGGCGACGAAGACGGCGATCAGGCCGATGCCGAGCGTGCCGGCGGCGATTGCCATCATGACGCGAAGGCGCGTCTGCACCTGGAGGATGGCCGGATCGAGCGGCGCCTCGGGTTGGTCGTCGGTCGGCCTCGCCATGATGCTTTCCTTCAGAGCGGATTTCTGCGATAGCCGGCATTTAGCGAATCCGGCGCGGTTTGTCGACGCGCGGCAAGGGGAAACGATGGCGGACGAGGACGATATCGGCCCGGAAGACGAAGTGCAGGACGAGGGCGGCGAGGCGCGGGCGGCCAGCATCGAGGCGGCGGCCAGGACGCGGCTCGACAAGCTGGTGGCCGAGGCCTTTCCCGACGTCAGCCGCTCGCGCCTCAAGGCGCTGATCGAGGCCGGGGCGGTCAGCGTCGACGGCGCGGTCGTCACCGACGCGGCGAGGAAGCTGGTCGGCCGGTTCGATCTCGCCGTACTGGTGCCGCCGGCCGAGGACGCCGAGCCGCAGGGCGAGGACATCCCGCTCGTCGTCGTCCACGAGGACGACGATCTGATCGTCATCGACAAGCCGGCCGGTCTCGTGGTGCATCCGGCGGCCGGCAACTGGACCGGCACGCTGGTCAACGCGCTGATCGCCCATTGCGGCGACAGCCTGTCGGGCATCGGCGGCGTGCGCCGGCCGGGCATCGTCCACCGGCTCGACAAGGACACCACCGGCCTGATGGTGGTGGCCAAGACCGATCGGGCGCATGCCGGCCTCGCCGCCCAGTTCGCCGACCATGGCCGCACCGGCCCGCTGGAGCGCGGCTATCTGGCTCTGGTCTGGGGCAGCCCGGAGCCGTTCCGCGGCACGATCGAGGCGCCGCTCGGCCGCTCGTCGTCCGACCGCACCAAGATGGCCATCGTCAAGGGCAGCGGCGGCAAGGCGGCGATCACCCATTACGAGGTGGCCGAGCGCTTTCCCGCCGCATCGGGACGTGCCGCCGCCGCTTCGCTGGTCGAGTGCCATCTCGAAACGGGACGGACGCACCAGATCCGCGTCCATCTCGCCGCCGCCGGCCACCCGCTGATCGGCGATGCGGTCTACGGCGCGCATTTCCTGACCAAGGCCAATCGGCTGCCGGAAGCGGCGGCATCGGCGGTGCGCGCCTTCCCGCGCCAGGCGCTGCACGCCTATCTCATCGCCTTTGAACATCCGGTCACCGGCGAGCTGCTGCGCTTTGAAAGCGAGCTGCCGGATGACATGGCCGACCTTGTGGCGGCTTTCGAGGAACTTTAGGCTTTTTCGTACGTTACTCATGAAAATGCCGGGATTGTTCCTATATTCGGCTATCGGCGCGCTCGCCGACGGGGCGCCGGGGGGAGGCCGTGTCCGTCCGGGAGCGGTCCCATGAACGACAACGGGGGTGCTCGATGGCCCGAACCACATTGCCGATGATCGCCGCCGGAGAGGGCGGCCTCAGCCGCTATCTCGACGAGATTCGCCGCTTTCCGATGCTTGAGCCGCAGGAAGAATACATGCTGGCCAAGCGCTACGTCGAATACGACGACCGCGAAGCCGCGCAGAAGCTGGTCACGTCCCATCTCAGGCTGGTCGCCAAGATCGCCATGGGCTATCGCGGCTACGGCCTGCCGATCGGCGAGGTGATTTCCGAGGGCAACGTCGGCCTGATGCAGGCGGTCAAGCGCTTCGAGCCGGACAAGGGCTTCCGCCTCGCCACCTACGCCATGTGGTGGATCAAGGCGGCCATCCAGGAATACATCCTGCGCTCCTGGTCGCTGGTCAAGATGGGCACCACGGCCAACCAGAAGCGGCTGTTCTTCAACCTCCGCAAGGCCAAGAGCCAATTGCAGGCGCTCGGCGACGGCGACCTCAAGCCCGACCAGGTGGAGGCCATCGCCACCAAGCTCGGCGTCACCCAGGAGGACGTCGTTTCCATGAACCGGCGTCTCAGTGGCGACGCCTCGCTCAATTCGCCGCTGCGCTCGGACAGCGAGAGCGGCGAGTGGCAGGACTGGCTGGTCGATGAGCGCGACGACCAGGAAACGGTCCTAGCCGAAAGCGAGGAACTCGACCAGCGCCGCGCCATGCTGAAGCGGGCGCTCGGCGTGCTGAATGATCGCGAGCGCCGCATCTTCGAGGCGCGGCGGCTGGCCGAGGACCCGATGACGCTCGAGGACCTGTCGACCGAGTTCGGCGTCAGCCGCGAGCGCGTCCGCCAGATCGAGGTGCGCGCCTTCGAGAAGGTGCAGGAGGCGATGAAGGCCATGGCCCGCGAGCAGGTTCCCGCCGTCATCGACGCCGGCTGAGGACAGGCGGCGCGATTGGGCGGGGATCAGCGCCGTCGGCGCCATCTCGCGCTTGTCCGAGCCGAGGCTTTGCGCTATAGAGGCGCCCGACCGGGCCATGCGGTGGACCGGAAGCGAGCCGCCCGAGGTGTTCCTCGGGGCGGCTCGTTCCTCTGAGGAACCGCCGCGCGGCCGACATCCCGTAACCGGGCGCCCCGACAAGGCCGGCGTCAACGATCGCGTCCTGGCGGACGCCGGAAAGGACCGAAAAGATGAAGCAGGGCATTCATCCCGACTATCACGACATCAAGGTCGTCATGACCGATGGCACCGAGTTCGTCACCCGTTCGTGCTACGGCGCCAAGGATGCGACGCTGAACCTCGACATCGATCCGAAGGTACATCCGGCCTGGACCGGCGGTCAGCAGCAGTTGATGGACCGCGGCGGCCGTCTGTCGCGCTTCAACACCAAGTTCGGTGGCCTGTTCGCCAAGAAGTAAGGCGCTGCCACGACAGCGTGGAAATAACGAACCCCGGCGAGCGGCGCTCGCCGGGGTTTTGTTTCCGGCATCGCAGGATGGGCCGGAAACGGCGGCCCGCCCGGCGCCTCCCCGCGCCTTCGGGCCGCGAGAGCGGGATCAGTCGTCGACGCGGCGGGCGCCGAAGGCGCTGGCCAGGCGATCGATGTCGCGGGCGATCGCGTTGGCGGCCGGCGCAGCGGCGGCGGTGTAGATCGCCTTGTCCATGTGGACGATGCGTTCATGCAGGCGGTCGGTACGCTCGATGATCGCCCGCAGCGTCGCCGGCAGTTCCTCCCACAGCGGGCCGGACATCACCGGCGGCTGGAAGTCGAGGCGGACCTTGTTCTTCTCGCTGCGCGCCTGATCGGGCGACATCTCACCCTCGTTGACGGCGCGCTGCATCAGCAGCCAGGACGCAATCTGCATCAGGCGGGTGGTGAGGCGCATCGACTCGGTGGAATAGGCGAGCGTGGCGGCGCGGCCGAGCGATCGACTCTCGGCGCGGCCTTCGCCGTCGAGATAGGCCGCCGTCTCCTCGACCAGTGCCATGCCCTCGCGAAACAGTTCGCGGAACAGCTCCGAATTGAGCGCGCGCGCGCCGAAGGCGATGGCCTCCGTGCCGGAATGGGAATTGCCGGAAAAGTCACTCATCACGCCACCTCTACACCACACGCTCGGCTCCGCCGCCCATGACCTGGACTTGACGGGCACCGCTCGCCAAGGAAAAGCCGACGGCAGCCGCCGCTCGTCCCCGCAATCCCCAGCAAGGGACGCAATCGATCCCCTTCCGGGACAGTCGCCCGACATGACGAGCAGGGTCGCAACAGCCATGCCAGGGGCGGTGGCCGCCGGCCCGGACATGAAGGAAAGGTTAACGCAAAGTGGGTTTGGAGTCTCTGCAAATCGGGGTGAAGGCTATCGCGCCGGCCGGCCAAAAAAGAAGGCCGCCCAGGGGCGGCCCTTCTTAAGTTGAACAGGGAGGCGTCAAAAGAGTGACAGGAGCCACTCGTGATCCAACCGTGCGGATCGACTTCTTGATAAACGAAACTGGTAAATGCGCCCTTAACAATGGGTAGTTCCCCGACGGATTTCGCCGGCCGGCGAATTTCCAGGGCCTGTCCGGCGGTCACCGTTCGTCTGATGGACTCCGCTTCCCGTATCCGCCCGGCTTGTCCTAGAACTTGAACAGGGAGTCGGCGGCGTTGCGGACGTCGTCTTTGAGGCGCAGGGCTTCCTCGATACGGGCGATCTCGGCCCGCAGGAGGTCGACGCGCTCGCGGAGATCGGCGACGGAGAGATGCGACAGATCCTGGCCGACGACATGCGCGGCGGGCGGCTGAGGCCGATCGTCATCGATGATCATCGGGGTTCCTCCATCCTCCAAGTGTGCGACACCAAGGGGGAAGTGAAGGCTCGGCGACGCGGACTGTCAAGACGACCAAGAGGGGGCTTTGCGTCGGCCGGCAATCCGGGCTGTGAGCGGGGATTGGCGGTGGCGCACCTTTGCGCGCTTAATGGCAATCGGCGCCGCAACGGAAACAACAATGCCTCTCACCATCGTCACCACCCGCGAGCGTCCCGATCTTTCGCCCGTCACCGGCACATGGCGGTGGCAGGCGTTCTTCGGCGACGGCGACACCAGCCTGGCCGAGATGTTGACCTTCGAGGCCCGTTGCGCTGCGAGCCGCGACCTGATGCCCACCGTGCTGGTGCTGCTCGAGGATGATCAACCCATCGGCATGGTGGCTCTCTGTCTCGACGATCTCGACGACCGGCCGGACCTCAATCCCTGGCTGGCCGGCCTTTATGTCGTGCCCGGCCATCGCGGCAAGGGCCATGGCCGCCGCCTGATCGACGCGTTGGAGGCGCTGGCCCGGCAGGCGGCCATCCCGCGCCTTTTCCTCTATACGGCCAGCGCGGTCGGCCTCTACGCCAAGGCGGGATGGAAGGTGGTCGAGACCTTCGCAAAGCACGGAGAGGTGTTTTCCATCATGGAGAAGCATCTGTAGACTGTTGACCATCGGCGGGGGGAGTGCCTCCGCGCCTGAAGATGAAGGAAGCCCGCCATGACCGCGTTGCCGTCCGACATGCTGGCGATCGAGATCAGCCGCCCCGGCGGGCCGGAGGTGCTGCAACCGACGCGGCGGCCGCTGCCGTCTCTCTCCGACGGCGACGTGCTGATCGCCGTCGGGGCGGCCGGCGTCAACCGGCCGGACGCCTTCCAGCGGCAGGGCGGCTATCCGCCGCCGCCCGGCGCCTCCGACATTCCCGGCCTCGAAGTGGCCGGCAGAGTGGCGGCCGTCGGCGCCGACGTGCGGGATATTTCGGTCGGCGACCGGGTGACGGCGCTGGTGGCCGGTGGCGGCTACGCCGAATACTGCGCCGCGCCGGCCGGCAGTTGCCTGCCCTGGCCGGAGGGCTACGACGCCGTCCGGGCGGCGGCGCTGCCGGAGACCTTCTTCACCGTCTGGTCCAACGTGTTCGACCGGGGGCATCTGGCGGCCGGAGAGAGCTTCCTCGTCCACGGCGGCACGTCGGGCATCGGCACCACGGCGATCCAGCTCGCCCGTGCCTTCGGAGCGCGCGTGTTCGCCACCGCCGGCAGCGCCGATAAATGCGCCGCCTGCCGGCAATTCGGCGCCGAGGTGGCCGTCAACTACCGCGAGGAGGACTTTGTTACTGTGCTGAAGGCGGCGACCGGCGGGCGCGGCGTCGACGTCATCCTCGACATGGTGGGCGGCGACTATGTCGACCGCAACTACGAGCTTGCCGCCGTCGACGGCCGCATCGTGCAGATCGCCTTCCTGGGCGGTGCGAAGGCGACGGCCAACTTCGGGCGGCTGATGCAGAAGCGGCTCGTCCACACGGGCTCGACCTTGCGGCCGCGCGAGGCGGCCTTCAAGGCGGGAGTTGCCGCCTCGCTCCGTGACAAGGTGTGGCCGCTCCTGTCGGCAGGCACCGTCGCGCCGGTGATCGACCGGGTGCTGCCGCTCGAACGGGCGGCCGAGGCGCATGCGGCGCTCGAGGCCGACCACGTCGGCAAGATCGTGCTGGTGCCCGGCGGCGCCTGAGAAAACTGCCCTTCGTCAATTGCGGAACGGCGAGGCGATCTGTATATAGGGGTCATTCCCCGGTCATCGTGATACGAGACGGAGGGCCGCCGGCGAAGGCCGGTGGACCAGCGAAGAGGATTTATCGATGTCGACCCCCCTGATGCCCAAGGCAACCGCCGTCTGGCTGGTCGAGAACACGGCCCTGTCGTTCGACCAGATCGCCGCCTTCTGCAAGCTGCATGCCCTCGAGGTGAAGGCCATCGCCGACGGCGAGGCCGCGCAGGGCATCAAGGGCCTCGACCCCATCCTGACCGGCCAGCTCTCCCGCGAGGATATCGAGAAGGCCGAGAGGGACGGTTCGATCCGTCTGAAGCTGCTCGACCCCAAAGTGCGGGTGCCGGAGGCCAAGCGCCGCGGTCCGCGCTACACGCCGGTGTCGCGCCGCCAGGACCGGCCGAACGCCATCCTGTGGCTGGTGCGCAACCATCCCGAGTTGAAGGATGCGCAGATCATGCGCCTCGTCGGCACCACCAAGACGACGATTGCCCAGATCCGCGACCGCACCCACTGGAACTCCGCCAACCTGACGCCGGCCGACCCGGTGACGCTCGGCCTCTGCTCGCAGATCGAGTTGGACATGGAGGTCGAGAAGGCGGGCAAGGTGTCGCCGGAGAAGGTGCTGACGCAGACGCTGCTGCCGGTCGAGGAGACCACCTCGCCGGACGCGCTGACCGGCTTCCGGGCGCCGTCGCGCGACGAGGAGGAGCTCGACGCCGAGGCGGTGTTCGCCAAGCTCAATGCCCTCAACGCCCCCAGGTCCGACGAGGACGACGACCTCTGATCCTCTGCCGTCCGGACGTTTTTGCGGCGGCCGCCCTCCGGGGCGGCCGTTGTCGTTTCGGGCGTCGCCAACGCATCCGGAAAGGGCCGTATACCGCCGCCGACCGATCGGGCGGCTGGCGCCCTCGGCAGTCAGACCTTGGTCGATATCGCAACATCCGGGATCATGCGTGGGTCGTTTTCGCAATTAATAACAAAGACATGGGCTCAAGACGCAATTTATAAACGGCGGCCGCCGTCTTGAAGCGGGGAACCATCGACTTCATATCAGAATTGTGACACGATGATTGTGTTGAGGCTCAGTCCACAGCAAGGAGGCCCGAATGTCTGTTCAGTCGCATATCGCCGAACTTGAGCGCCGTCACGCCGCCCTCGAACGGGAGCTTGACGAGGCCAGTCAGCACCCGAGCATTGACGGCGTGGCGCTCAGTGAGTTGAAGCGGCAAAAGCTGGCGCTGAAAGACGAGATTCTGAAGCTTACCGCCGAAGCCAAGGTCCTGCACTGAGGACAGACAATGCGGTTCGGAACACCTTAATCCGGCATGACGCCACGGACATCGTCCGTGGCGTTTTTGCTGAATGGGTGCCGCATATCCCAGGCCCGGCCGGCTCGCCGGGGCGGCGTCAGGCCGCCGCCGTCGCATCCTTGCCGGCTACTTCGCCGGGTACTTCGGCTGCCGCCTTCTTGTCGGCCTTGGCGCGGCTCGATGCCTTGCCGAGGTAGTCGAGGAAGTAGGCGAGCGCCGCCTGGGCGAGGATGCCGGCGGCGAGGAAAGCGATCTGCACGACCGGCCCCGGCTGGGCGGCGAACAGCAGCACCTGTCCGACCACCGACAGCGCCGTGCCCAGCCAGAACACCGGCAGCGAATTGCGGCCGATGCGCGACAGCACGCCGTCCGGCGACAGGCGGCCGAGCGCGCCCATGATCAGCCGGCTGTGGCCGATGACATAGGCGAGCGACAGGATGTGCAGGAGGCGCGGCAGCGCCACCCAGGGCTTTTCGTTGATCTGGAAGTTGCGCGGCAGCCAGGAGACGTTGGGGATGCTGCCGTAGAGATTGTAGCGGTGGTAGATGCAGGCGGCGATGAGATAGGCGAGCGCCAGCCACCACAGCGGCCGCCACAGGGGCACCGGCGTCTCGCCGCGCAGCACGCGCACGCCGATGAAGAAGCCGATGCCGAAGATCAGCTGCCAGGTGAAGGGGTTGAAGAACCAGCCGCCCTGACCGGGATAGGCGGGCATGTTGAGCGCGAAGAGATGGGCGGCGGCGTAGAGGGCGACCGAGGTGGCCAGCATGGCGCCGAGGCCGAAGAAACGCGCCACCAGCATCAGCACCGGCAGGAAGATCAGCAGGCAGACGTAGAGCGGCAGGATGTTGTGGTAGCCGATCTGCTGCGTCAGCAGGGGAATGCCGATGAACGCCTTGGTCGGTTCGGCGTAGACGATGTCGATATTGAGCGGCGTGTCGAGGATGGGCATGCCCCAGCGCTGCATTCCGTAGCAGAAGATGCCGAGGCCGACCATCAGCGAAGCGAGGTGGGCGACGTAGAGCACCACCACGCGCTTGCCGATCTTGGCGAGCGGCAGGGCGACCGCGCCGGCCGAGAAGCGCGGGAAATAGGCGAAGGCCGAGGCGACGCCGGCCAGCAGCACGAAGGCTTCGGCGGAATCGGACAGGCCGAAGTTCTTGTGCGTGAAGGGTTCGAGGATGTTGCCGGGAATGTGGTTGATGAAGATCGACAACAGCGCCAGGGCGCGCAGGATGTCGATGCGATGGTCGCGCTTGCCGAGCGGCTTGATGTTCATGTCCTCTCTCCCGCTTCGGGCGGCCCGTCGGGTCTGCCGCGGAACCTGGTCCATCGAAAATGCCGGCACCGGCCGTGCAGCCGGAAGCGGGCCTCGATGGCATTAACGCGTCAGACGCCCATCAGATGCATGACGTCGTCATAAATGCGCTTCCGGCCGACGGCCAGCGCCGGCTTGTATCGATTTGGAGTACGGAGACGACACCAAGGAAACGGGTCGAATCCTGAGCCGGCGCGGGAAGCCGACGTTGTCTAGTCACATTCGCCGGAAGCGGCAAGCGGTAGAAGCACGGGGTTGGTGGCACCGTTACGGAAAGCGGGGGCTTTCCCCGCCGAAGGCCATGAAAAGGCGGCGCGGATCTGCTAGATTAATGTCGGCGCCGACTGGCGAGGGACGAGGCGAAGGGTGCGTTGGATGACCGGGCAGGAAGAAGGCAACGAACAAGTGCAATTGGAGCTGGCGCGACTGCGCCAGGAGCACCGGGATCTCGACGCGGCCATCGACGCGATGGTGTCGCTCGGCACCGCCGATTCCATCCAGATCCAGCGCCTCAAGAAACGCAAGCTGGTGCTGAAGGACCGCATCCAGCAACTCGAGGATCAGACGGTTCCCGATATCATCGCCTGAAACCGCCATCCAAGGCTTGCCATCGCCGGGCTTTTCCCCTACCGCCTTGAACGGTTTCCGACCGAGCGGATGGGGGACGTTCCGCATGACCGACAAGCCGCTAGTCGCCATCATCATGGGCAGCCAGTCCGACTGGGCCACCATGAGGCACGCCGCCGACACGCTCGACGCGCTCGCCGTGCCGCACAAGGCGATGATCGTTTCCGCCCACCGCACGCCCGAGCGCATGTTCGCCTTTGCCAAGGGGGCGAGGGCCGAGGGCTTCAAGGTGATCATCGCCGGCGCCGGTGGCGCGGCGCATCTGCCCGGCATGGTGGCGGCACTGACGCCGCTGCCGGTGTTCGGCGTGCCGGTCGAGAGCCAGGCGCTGAAAGGGCAGGACAGCCTGCTCTCCATCGTGCAGATGCCGGGCGGCGTGCCGGTCGGCACGCTGGCCATCGGCAAGGCCGGGGCGATCAACGCGGCGCTCATCGCCGCCGCCGTGCTGGCGCTGTCGGACGAGACGCTCGCCGCCCGGCTCGACGACTTCCGTGCTCGCCAGGCGGCCGCCGTTGCCGGGGAGCCCGTCGATGGCGCCTGACATGCTGCCTCCCGGCTCGGTGATCGGCATGCTCGGCGGCGGCCAGCTCGGCCGGATGATGGCGCTCGCCGCCGCCCGGCTCGGTCTTTCCGTGCATGTCTACTGCCCCGATCCCGACAGCCCGGCCTTCGAGGTGGCGAAGGCCCACACCGTCGCCGGCTATGACGACGAGGCGGCGCTGGCCGCCTTCGCCGACCGCTGCGACGTCGTCACCTACGAATTCGAGAACGTGCCGGCCCGCGCCGCCGAGGTGATCGCCCAGCGCACGCGCCTCAGGCCCGGCGCTGGGGCGCTGGCCACCTCGCAGGACCGGCTCGCCGAGAAGACCTTCCTCAAGGCGGCCGGCGCCGAGGTGGCGGCCTTCGCCGCCATCGGCGGCCTCGTCGATATCGATGCGGCGATCGCCGTCACCGGCCTGCCGGCCATCCTGAAGACGCGGCGCTTCGGCTACGACGGCAAGGGCCAGCGCAAGGTGGAGAGCCGCGAGGCGCTGGCCGCCGCCGTCGTCGAACTCGGTAGCCGCGACCTGATCCTCGAAGCGCTCATTCCCTTCGCGATCGAGGTGTCGGCCATCGTGGTGCGGGCGGCGGACGGCAGCGTCGCTGTCTACGACATCGGCGAGAATTCTCACGTCCACCACATCCTCAAGGAAACGCGGGTGCCGGCGGCCGTCGCGCCCGCCACGGCGGCGGCCGCCGCCGACCTCGGCCGGCGCATCGCCGCGGC
>LUYO01000138.1:0-9106 GCA_001603295.1 Rhodobacterales bacterium Alpha_02 | reverse complement strand
TGGTGATCTTCATCAACCAGATCCGCATGAAGATCGGCGTGATGTTCGGCAGCCCCGAGACCACCACCGGCGGCAATGCCCTCAAGTTCTACGCCTCGGTGCGTCTCGACATCCGCCGCATCGGCGCCCTCAAGAACCGCGAGGAGATCGTCGGCAACCAGACCCGCGTCAAGGTGGTCAAGAACAAGCTGGCGCCGCCGTTCCGCGAGGTGGAGTTCGATATTCTCTACGGCGAGGGCGTCTCCAAGGTGGGTGAACTGATCGACCTCGGCGTCAAGGCCGGCATCGTCGAGAAGTCCGGCGCCTGGTTCTCCTACAACAGCCAGCGGCTGGGGCAGGGACGCGAGAACGCCAAGCAGTTCCTGCGCGACAATGAAGCGCTGGCCGCCGAGATCGAGGCGGCGATCCGCCAGAACGCAGGCGTGATTGCTGACTCGATCCTGAAGGGCGCGCCCGAGGACGATGCCGAGGGAACACCGCCCGACGTCGAGTGAACGGCGAGGCCGGTCTGATAATGCTAGGGGCGGCGGATGGAGGGAGAGGCCGTGCAGGCGCGCAATCCAAGTGACGTGCATGCGCCGGTCGCGGCCTATACCCATCAGATCGAGGTGGCGGCCGGCGCCCGTTAGCTGGTTCTGTCGGGACAGATCGGCATGCGGGTCGACGGCACGCTGCCGGCCGACGCGATCGGGCAGATCGAGGTGGCGCTCGACAATCTCCGGCGCAATCTCGCCGCCGCTGGCATGGAGGTCGGCGACGTCGTCAAGCTGACCGTCTATCTGGTCGGCGATGTCGATGCGGCCCGGCGACGGGACGTGCTGACTGCCTTTTTCGGGTCGCATCGCCCCTGCATGACGCTTCTCCATGTCTCGGCACTGGTGACGCCGGCGTTGCGGGTGGAGATCGACGCCTGGGCAGCCCGAGAGGCGCCGGCCGATTGACCCGTCGCAGTGTCCGGCAGGGCGTCGGGCTGACGATGAGCGGGCGGTGGGATGATCGCTGTCTTTCCGCTATCCCGCGCCGCTGGACAGCCGGCAAGCCGGCGGATAAATAACCCTTTGCCTTGCTGGACCCGATACCGTCGGCCGCCGGTCGGGCCTGCGCGTTCTCTTGTCGTGGCAGCCGGGTCTCCGGCCGACGCGGGGAGGCTGCCGCCGGCCACGGCGCACGGACCGAAGCCGGACGACGCAGGGCGCACGACATTGGCGGAGCGCGAGCGCGGCCGATGCAAACGAGGTTCGGGCGGGGCGGCGGCAGGGAACGCGGCGTTCGCCCCAGCGAGGCAGGCGGATCGTCATGAGCGGTGTGAACGAGATCAGGAAGACCTTTGTCGACTTTTTCGGCAGGAACGGTCACGAGGTGGTGTCGTCGAGCCCGCTGGTGCCACGCAACGATCCGACGCTGATGTTCACCAACGCCGGCATGGTGCAGTTCAAGAACGTCTTCACCGGCCTTGAGAAGCGGCCCTACAGCCGCGCCACCACCTCGCAGAAGTGCGTGCGGGCCGGCGGCAAGCACAACGATCTCGACAACGTCGGCTACACCGCCCGCCATCACACCTTCTTCGAGATGCTGGGCAACTTCTCGTTCGGCGATTATTTCAAGGACCGGGCGATCGAGCTGGCCTGGGACCTCGTCACCAAGGAGTTCGGGCTGCCGAAGGACCGGCTGCTGGTCACCGTTTATTCCGAGGACGAAGAGGCGGCAGTCTACTGGAAGAAGATCGCCGGTCTCTCCGACGACCGTATCATCCGCATCGCCACCTCGGACAATTTCTGGGCCATGGGTGACACCGGCCCCTGTGGCCCCTGCTCGGAGATTTTCTACGATCACGGCGACCATATCTGGGGCGGTCCTCCGGGCTCGGCCGAGGAGGACGGTGACCGCTTTATCGAGATCTGGAACCTCGTGTTCATGCAGTACGAGCAGATCTCCAAGGGCGAGCGCGTCAACCTGCCGCGGCCGTCGATCGACACCGGCATGGGGCTCGAACGTATCGCCGCCGTGCTGCAGGGCGTCCACAACAACTACGACATCGACCTGTTTCAGGCGTTGATCCGCGCGTCGGTGGAAGCGACCGGCGTGCCGGCCGAGGGCGACCGCCTTGCCTCGCATCGCGTCATCGCCGACCATCTGCGTGCATCGAGCTTCCTAGTGGCCGACGGCGTGCTGCCGTCCAACGAAGGCCGCGGCTACGTGCTGCGGCGCATCATGCGCCGGGCCATGCGTCACGCGCATCTGCTTGGCGCCGAACAGCCGCTGCTGCATCGTCTGGTGCCGGCGCTGGTGCGCGAGATGGGCCAGGCTTATCCCGAACTGGTTCGTGCCGAGGCGCTGATCACCGAGACGCTGAAGCTCGAGGAAAGCCGCTTCCGCCGCACGCTGGCGCGCGGCCTCGGCCTGCTCGACGAGGCAACCAGTGGCCTCGGTCAGGGCTCCAGCCTCGACGGCGAGACCGCCTTCAAGCTCTACGATACCTACGGCTTCCCGCTCGACCTGACGCAGGACGCGTTGAAGGCGCGGGGTATTGGCGTCGATACCGACGGCTTTGCCGCCGCCATGCAGCGGCAGAAGGCCGAGGCACGCGCCAACTGGGCCGGCTCGGGCGAAGCGGCCACCGAGACCGTCTGGTTCGGCCTCAGGGAGAAGGTTGGCGCCAGCGAGTTCCTCGGCTACGACACCGAGCAGGCCGAGGGCGTCATCGTGGCGCTGGTCAGGGACGGCAAGGAAGTTGCCGAACTCAAGGCCGGCGAGACGGGCTCGCTGATCGTTAACCAGACACCGTTCTACGGCGAATCCGGCGGTCAGGTTGGTGATACCGGTGCGATTTCCGGCACTGGCCTCCGCGTCAGGGTGACCGACGTCGTCAAGAAGGCCGACGGCCTCTTCGTGCATCAGGTGACGGTGGAGGAGGGCACGGTGAAGGTCGGTGACGCCGTCGAACTCACCGTCGACCACGCCCGCCGCTCGCACATCCGCGCCAACCATTCGGCGACGCATCTCCTGCACGCGGCGCTGCGCACCGTGCTCGGCAAGCACGCGGCGCAGAAGGGCTCGCTGGTGACGCCCGACCGGCTGCGCTTCGACTTCTCGCATCCCAAGCCGATGGACGAGACGGAGGTCGCCGAGGTCAGCCGCCTTGCCAACGCCATCGTGCTGCAGGACGGCGCGGTGACGACGCGCCTGATGGGCCAGGAAGAGGCGATCGCCGAGGGTGCCATGGCGCTGTTCGGCGAGAAGTACGGCGATGAAGTGCGCGTGGTCACCATGGGCACTGCGCTCGAGGGCGACAAGGCCGGCCGGACCTATTCCACCGAGCTGTGCGGCGGTACGCATGTGTCGCGCACCGGTGAGATCGGTCTCGTCCACATCGTCGCTGAAAGCGCGGTGGCGGCCGGAGTGCGCCGCATCGAGGCGCTGACCGGCGACGGCGCTCGCGCTTATTTCGAGGACCAGGAAAAGACGGTGCGCAACGTCGCCCGCGAACTCAAGGTGCCGGTGGCCGACGTGGTCGACCGTGTGGCGACGCTGGTCGAGGAGCGGCGCAAGCTGGAGCGCGAGCTGGCCGATGTCAGGCGCAAGCTGGCCATGGGCGGCGGCGCGGCGACCGACGAGGCGACGGAGATCGCCGGCGTCAAGTTCCTGGGGCGGGTGGCCGAAGGCGTCAGCCCGAAGGATCTGAAGGGTCTCGTCGACGAGGGCAAGGCCAAGCTCGGCTCCGGCGTGGTGGCGCTGGTCGGCGTGTCGGAGGACGGTAAGGCCGGCGTGGTGGTCGGCGTCACACCGGACCTGACGGATCGCTTCTCGGCGGTCGATCTGGTGCGCGTGGCGTCGGAAGCGCTGGGCGGCAAGGGCGGCGGCGGCCGTCCCGACATGGCGCAGGCCGGCGGTCCCGAGGGCGCCAAGGCGGCGGAAGCGCTGGCAGCGGTGAGAAAGGCGCTTGGCGGCTAAGGCCGGCAGGCAAAGCGGAAGCAATTTCGCCCGTCCGAGCGGCAGCTCGGGCGGGCGTTTTCGTTATAGTCCGGAGATCGCGTCAGATTTGTTCGATCTTGCGGGCGGTATCGTCGAGAAGCTCGGCCAGCGCGTCGATCTGCGTCGGCGTCAGCGCGGCGGCGTCCGTCTTCAGGCGGAGGGCGAGGCGCAGGTTCTCGACGGCGCGGATCAGGCGGGGGTCGCGGTCGGCGCGGCGATCGGAGCCGGCCTCGGCGAAGCGGGCCAGCACGGCGTCTATGGCGGCGCGGTTCTCCTCGACGGTGGCGCGGCCGGCGTCGGTGGCGGCATAGAGCTTCTTGTTGCCCTCGGCGCTCATCACCTCGATCTGGCCGGTTTCCTCCAGCAGCGTCAGCGTCGGATAGATGACGCCGGCGCTCGGCGCATAGGCGCCGCCGGTGCGGTCTTCGATCTCCTTGATGATCTCGTAGCCGTGGCGCGGCTGTTCGACGATCAGCGCCAGCACGACGAGGCGCAGCACGCCGTTGTCGAAGAAGCGGCCGCGGCCGAACGGACCGCCGCGATGGCCGGGGCCGTGGCCAGGGCCATGACGATCGGGGCGCTCGCCCCGCTCACCCCACAAGGGGCGGCCGAAGGGACCGCGGCCGCCAGCGGCGCGGCGGTCGTCGCGATCATCGGCATGGTGATGGAAGGGAAACTTGTGATGCATGGTTATATCCTCGTTAGGTCGTGATGCATTTAGATATATCTAAAAAATAGCGAATTACAAGACGGATTTTTGAAGAAGCAGCATTTTTTGAGGATGGAGGCGCAAGTCGTCCGTTCGTCGGACGGTGAGGTTCCGAGTAACTATTTGAAATAAAACGGCTTTTCGGAAAGCGGCGGAAGGCCGGTGACGCGGCCGTCATCGATGGGCGGCCCTGTTGCACGAGCCATGGTGGTGCGCAAGATCGGATCGGCTATATCTGAACTGCCGCCGACAGGGGCGGGCAAGGAGGCAGGCGTGGACGGAGGCACTATTATCGATGGCATGGCGGACGATGAGCGTCAGGCGGTGATTGCCCTCTGGGCGCGCTGCGGGCTGACGCGCCCCTGGAACGATCCCAGTGCCGACATCGATCTGGCACTGGCCACGGAGGCCGCCACCGTGCTGGTGGCACGCGTCGGCGGGCGCCTTGTCGGCGCGGTGATGGCCGGGCATGACGGCCATCGCGGCGCCATCTACTATCTCGGCGTCGATCCGGACTGCCGGTGCGGCGGCGTCGGCCGGGCGCTGGTGCGTGCGGCGGAGGACTGGTGCCGGTCGCGCGGCGCGCCGAAGGTCAACCTACTGGTTCGAAATGAGAATCAGGCTGTCCTCGCCTTCTATGCCGCGCTGGGCTACCGGCCGACCGACTGCGTCTCGCTGTATCATACGCTCGACCCGGCACGCGCCGAACGCGAACAGGCGGAGAAGGCGGACTGGGCGGCGCGCACCTGACAATCGGGGGATTCGGTCGATCGACACTGGCGTGCCGGCCGGAGGTGGTCGGAACGCCGTGGCGGCCGTGGCGGTGCGCGCCGAATTGTCGCCTCGATACCGGGATACTTGTGATTTCGACTAAAGTCTAATCGCACGGCGTTTTCTCGCTAAGTCCTTGAATGCAACCCGATAGTCAACTCATCAATAGAATCGCCAAGCCGAAAATCTACAACTGGTACACCATGACCCCGTAGCACTACGGGTAAGTAGAACTGGACCGCGAACCATAATTTGAACATGATATGGTTTCTCGATGTCGAATTCGAGGGTCCGGCTGTTTCGTCACGATCCCACGGCGGGGGAGGACGATATCCCGGACTTCGGAGGCCGAAGCATGCTTGCGCTCGAGTTGGTGCTGGTGGTGATGGTGGCCGGCCTTGTCGTCGGAACGCGTTTCCGCGTGCTGGCCATGGCGCCGCTGGCGCTGGCCGCCTGCGGCTGCGCCTTTCTCGAAGCCCTGACCATCGGTGCCTCGAGCGGACGCGCCGCGTTGCATGTCGCCGAGGCGGGGGTCGTCTTCGAGGCCGCTTACGCCTTCGGGGCCATGCTCGTTCATGGGCGGCTGCCTTTCCTGCCGGCGCGGTCGCAGGTCTGAAAACGGGGCGCCGTTTCGACAGCTATTTTTCCTTATGCTGACATAATTTGGCAGTTGGTCGTCGTAGTCCTGTTCCGTTGCAACGGTGCAAGGAGATGATCATGGCGACGCCCACCTATTACCTGCTGCATGTCGCCGACCCCGCGAGAAGCAGCGGTTTCTACACCGAGTTGTTCGGCCGTCTGCCGGTCGAGACGTCGCCGACCTTCGTGCTGTTCATTCTCGACGGCGGCATCAAGGTCGGGCTGTGGTCGCGGGAGACGGTGGAGCCGGCGACGGGCGGCGTCCCCGGCGCGCTTGAAATCGGCATCGCGCTCGGTACACCGGCCGACGTCGACGCCTTCCATGCGAGCTGGCTGTCGCGCGGATTACCGGTTCTGCAGCCGCCGACCGACATGGATTTTGGCCGCAGCTGCATGGTGACCGACCCGGATGGACACCGGATTCGCGTCTTCGCGATCAGCATGTGATGCCGGGAGGCATCGGGAAGGCCCCTGATATTCGGCGTGCCGGTTGCTCAATCCGCTGATGCCAACGAGGAATCGGCCTGGTCTCAATGAGCGGATACGTCGGCATCTCCGCGAATTGGTTTGAGAGGTATCGGCATCGGTGAAGCGGCGCGCGCCGTTGCGGTCCGCCCCACACGGCATCGGGTTGTCGCGCTTTCGGTGGATGTGGCGCCTAATCGCGGCCCTTGCCGCTCACGCCCGAACAAAGGTATTTCCCGCCGCAGCGGGAATGCGGCGTAATCCAGGACCCGACATGGACCTGTTCATCGGTCCGGAGGCGAGCCGGCTTCCTCTCGCGGCCATGTCTTGCAGCCATACGACACCCTCCGCCGGCGGCGTTGCCGGCGGGGATATCGCCTACAGATCTGCCGCCAAGCCGAAGACGTCAGCTGTTGTCTTCGGTGGGCGCCGGCGGGCCGTTCTTCTTGATCGACTCGATGGCGTTGATCGCCGAAGCCTTGGACTTGTAGCCCTCGGTCCAGAAGATCACTTCGCCATTGTACTTGAAATAGGCGACATACTCGTCGGCCTTGTTCTTCTTGATCTCGAACTTGTGCGCCACTTTCGAGCCTCCCCTTGATGGCTGACGCCCCGCTTCCACGGCGGCGGACCCGCGCCAAACTCCGGAACGGCGCCTTTCCCGCCGCCGGCGGCACGCGGAAAGAGCGATCGGTCGATGTCGAGACTATTTTGAGATGCGCGAGCTGTCATCTTCAAACGACGGCCGCCGCGGCTGCTGCCGCTTATCCTTATGTCTAGTTTCAAGAAAAAGCGGCGGACCGTTGCCGATCCGCCGCCCGATACTCTTGTCGCTATCGCCCGATCACCACTTGGCCATTTCGGCTTCGAGGTTCTCGGCGACCTTCTCGAGGAAGCCGGTGGTGGAGAGCCACTTCTGGTCCGGCCCGATCAGCAGGGCGAGGTCTTTGGTCATGAAGCCGGCTTCCACGGTGTCGACGCAGACCTTCTCCAACGTGTCGGCGAACTTCGCCAGCTCGGCGTTGTCGTCGAGCTTGGCGCGGTGGGCGAGGCCGCGTGTCCAGGCGAAGATCGAGGCGATGGAGTTGGTCGAGGTCTCCTTGCCCTTCTGGTGCTCGCGATAGTGGCGGGTGACGGTGCCGTGGGCGGCCTCGGCTTCCACAGTCCTGCCATCCGGCGTCAGCAGCACCGAAGTCATCAGGCCGAGCGAGCCGAAGCCTTGCGCCACGGTGTCGGACTGCACGTCGCCGTCGTAGTTCTTGCAGGCCCAGATGTAGCCGCCCGACCACTTCAGGGCGGAGGCGACCATGTCGTCGATCAGGCGATGCTCGTAGGTGATGCCGAGCTTGTCGAATTCGGCCTTGAACTCGGTGTCGAACACCTCCTGGAAGATGTCCTTGAAGCGGCCGTCATAAGCCTTGAGGATGGTGTTCTTGGTCGACAGATAGACCGGCCACTTGCGCATGATGCCGTAGTTCATCGAGGCGCGGGCGAAATCGCGGATCGATTCGTCGAGGTTGTACATGGCGAGTGCCACGCCGGCGCCGGGCGACTTGAACACCTCCTTCTCGATCACCGCGCCGTCCTCGCCGACGAACTTGATGGTCAGCGTGCCCTTGCCGGGGAACTTGAAGTCGGTGGCGCGATACTGGTCGCCGAAGGCATGGCGGCCGACGACGATCGGCTGCGTCCAGCCGGGCACCAGGCGCGGCACGTTCTTGCAGATGATCGGCTCGCGGAAGATGACGCCGCCGAGGATGTTGCGGATGGTGCCGTTGGGCGACTTCCACATCTCCTTGAGGCCGAATTCCTTCACCCGCGCCTCGTCGGGCGTGATGGTGGCGCACTTGATGCCGACGCCGTGCTTCTTGATGGCGTTGGCGGCGTCGACCGTCACCTGGTCGGAGGTGGCGTCGCGGTTCTCGACGGAAAGGTCGTAATAGTCGATGTCGATGTCGAGATAGGGCAGGATCAGCTTGTCCTTGATCAACTGCCAGATGATGCGGGTCATCTCGTCGCCGTCGAGATCGACGACCGGGTTCGCAACCTTGATCTTCGCCATGTTGGGGTGACCTTCCGAACGTGTGGCCGGGCATTCTGCCGGTTCGCGCGCCTGTCGATTACGCAAACGCACGGATGCTCCGCCTGTAGCATGACGTTGCCGCCGAGGCCAGACCGGGCGTGCAGCTTTTGGGTGGACGCTGACGTAAAGGGAAGGCGTCAGGAAGGAAGCGTCACTACCACCGGCCCGTTGCGGGTGGCGACGATGGTGTGCTCGAACTGCACGGTCGGCGCCGGCGGCTCGGAATAGAGCGTCCAGGCGTCGTCGCCGTCCTCGGCCCATTCGGCGCCCAGCGACAGGAAGGGCTCGACGGTGAAGACGAGGCCCTCGGTGATGATGCGCTGTTCGTGCGGGTCGGGCCAGGTGGCGATGTCGGTCGGCTCCTCGTGCAGCGCGCGGCCGACGCCATGGCTGCCGAGATTGCGCACCAGCGTGTAGCCGTTCTTGCGGGCGAAGGCGCCGACGGCGCGGCCGACGCCGGCCAGCGG
>LUYO01000137.1:0-8509 GCA_001603295.1 Rhodobacterales bacterium Alpha_02 | reverse complement strand
GCCGGGTGGTCAACGCCTTCGGCGAGCCGATCGACGGCAAGGGACCGCTGCCGTCCGGCTCGACGGAGATGCCGCTCCGCGCCTCGCCGCCGCAGGCGGCCGAGCGGGCGCGGGTGGGCGAGCCGATCGATCTCGGCGTGCGCGTGCTCAACACCTTTGCTACCTGCTGCCGCGGCCAGCGCATGGGCATCTTCGCCGGCTCGGGCGTCGGCAAGTCGGTTCTCCTGTCCATGCTGGCCCGCTACACGGCCTGCGACGTGTCGGTGATCGGCCTGGTCGGCGAGCGCGGCCGCGAGGTGCAGGAGTTCATCGAGGACGACCTCGGCGAGGACGGTCTCGCGCGCTCGGTGGTGGTGGTCGCCACCTCCGACGAGACGGCGCTGATGCGGCGGCAGGCCGCCTATCTGACGCTGACCATCGCCGAGCATTTCCGCGACGCCGGGCAGGACGTGCTCTGCCTGATGGACTCGGTGACGCGCTTCGCCATGGCCCAGCGCGAGATCGGCCTGTCGGCCGGCGAGCCGCCGACCTCCAAGGGCTACACGCCGACGGTGTTCGCCGAGCTGCCGCGCCTCTTGGAGCGCGCCGGCCCCGGCCCAGTGGGCGGCGGTACCATCACCGGCCTGTTTACCGTGCTGGTCGACGGTGACAACCACAACGAGCCGGTGGCCGATGCGGTGCGCGGCATTCTTGACGGCCACATTGTCATGGAGCGCGCCATCGCCGAGCGTGGCCGCTACCCGGCGGTCAACGTGCTGAAGACGGTGTCGCGCACCATGCCCGGCTGCGTCGAGGAGGAGATACGGCCGATGATCCGCGACGCCAAGCGCCTGATGGCCACCTTCGCCGACATGGAGGAGCTGATCCGCCTTGGCGCCTACCGGCGCGGCAGCAACCCGGAGGTCGACCAGTCGATCGACGTATCCGGCCCGCTCGAAGCCTTCCTGACGCAAGGAAAGGGCGAGTGCACCCGCCGGCACGACGGCTATCGCGACCTTGCTCACCTTTTGGAAAGCACTGTCGGTCTACGATACACGCATTCCGGGGAGTAAACTCACATGAAGTCGCGCAACAGTCTCATCCGGCTCAAGCGGTTCCAGGTCGACGAGAAGCGTCGGCAGGTGATGCAGATCGAAATGATGATCGCCGAGTTCGAGCGCATGGCCGCCGAGCTGGACGAGCAGATTCTCACCGAGCAGAAACGCACCGGCATCACCGACATCACCCATTTCGCCTATCCGACCTTCGCCAAGGCGGCGATGACCCGGCGCGACAACCTCATGGGATCGGCCAACGATCTCCGCGGCCAGCTCGACGCGGCACAGGCGGCGCTCAGCGAGGCGGTGGAGGAGATGAAGAAGATCGAACTCCTGGAAGAGCGCGACCAGTTGCGCGAGCGGACCGCCCAGGATGCCGCCGAGCAGGATGCGCTCGACGAGGTGGCGGCGCGGCGCTCCCATCACGCCTGATGCCGTCCGCTGCCGGACGGTGGCCAGGAACCCGGATTTGCGGCGGGCATGCGTGAGCATGTCCGCCTTCTTCGTTTCAGCCGGCGCGGATCGGGGGGGTCAGGGCGCCTGCCAGACGGTGGCGACGCCGGCGCCGGCCGTCGCCGAGATTTCGACCGTGACGGAGAAGGCGCCCGGCCACACCCGCACCGGCAGGGTGCGGGCGGCGACCACGGTGGTCAGCGCCACCAGCGCGATGGCGATCCAACTGACGAGTTTGGTTCTGCGGGCCATGGCGTGCTGCCCTTGTTCCAGTGGCGCGGCCCCTTCCGCGCCATGATGTCACCTTATTGCCGCCGGCTTGAACGGCCCCCGAACCTGCCGTTCATCCAGGGTTCATCCCGGTAAAGGATCGGTTAACGCGGTGTTTCGGTCGAAAACGCCAATGGGAGACTGAGGCAAAACGCAAACGCCGCCGCGGAAGTTCCACGGCGGCGTCAAAAATGTGGCTAAGGCGGGGCGGTCAGGTGTTGAACTTGAACAGCATGACGTCGCCATCTGCCACGACGTATTCCTTGCCTTCGTCGCGGGCCTTGCCGAGCTCCTTGGCCTTCACCTCGCCATAGGCGATATAGTCGTCGAAGGCGATGGTCTGGGCGCGGATGAAGCCGCGCTCGAAGTCGGTGTGGATGACGCCGGCCGCCTGCGGCGCCTTGGTGCCCTTCCGAATCGTCCAGGCGCGGGCCTCCTTGGGGCCGGCGGTGAAATAGGTAATCAGGCCGAGCAGGTCGTAGCCGGCGCGGATCAGCCGGTCGAGGCCGGGCTCGTCGAGGCCGAGCGTCTCCAGGAATTCCTTCTGCTCGGCGTCGTCGAGCTGGGCGACTTCCGCCTCGATGGCCGCCGAGATGACCACGGCGCCGGCGCCCAGCTTATCGGCCATCTCGAAGACGCGCGCCGACTGGCCGTTGCCGGCGGCGGCCGCCGCCTCCTCGACGTTGCAGACGTAGAGCACCGGCTTGGAGGTGAGGAGGTTGAGCGCCGCGAAGGCGGCCTCCGAGCCCTTCGGCACGGCGGCGGTGCGGGCCGGCCGGCCGTCGCGCAGCGCCTCGAGGGCGAGGTCCATCAGCTCGACCTGCTCCCTGATGTCCTTGTCGCCGCCCTGGGCGCGCTTCCGGAGCGGCACGACGCGGCGTTCGAGGCTGTCGAGGTCGGCGAGCATCAGCTCGGTCTCCACGGTCTCGGCGTCGCTCACCGGGTCGATGCGGCCCTCGACATGGGTGATGTCGCCGTCCTCGAAGCACCTGAGCACGTGGACGATGGCGTCGACCTCGCGGATGTTGCCGAGGAACTGGTTGCCGAGGCCCTCGCCCTTCGAGGCGCCGCGCACCAGGCCGGCGATGTCGACGAAGGTGATGCGGGTCGGCACGATCTGCGCCGACTTGGCCTTGTCGGCCAGCGCGACGAGGCGCGGATCGGGCACCGCCACCTCGCCGGTGTTCGGCTCGATGGTGCAGAAGGGATAGTTGGCCGCCTGGGCGGCGGCGGTCTTGGTGAGCGCGTTGAAAAGCGTGGACTTGCCGACGTTGGGCAGGCCGACGATGCCGCACTTGAAACCCATGGTGATCAGGCTTTCGTCTGGAGCGAGAGGTTGGCCGAGGTGTTAGGGAAGCCTGTCGCCGTCCGTCAAGGAAATTGTCCTGGAGGTCCGGTCAGCGCCTGGTCTTCTGGGCGAGCAGGCTCCTGAGCACCGCCGCCATGGCGTTCTTCGGCGGCGGTTCGGCCGGGGTCGCGTCAGCCGGCGCGGCCGAACTGCCGTCCGTCTTCGCTTCTGCCTTCGGCTTCCGCTCGGCCTTCGGCTCGGTGATGAGGTGGACGCGGTTGGCGAAGGTGTTGTCGGCGCCCTTGGTCAGTTCGCCGGCGTTGTCGGCGATGGCGTCGAGAAGGCGTACCAGCCAGTCGCGGTCGGCCTTGGCGAAGTCGGAGAGCACGTGGGCGTGCACCAGCGCCTTGTCGCCGGGATGGCCGATACCGAGGCGCATGCGGCGGTAGCCGTCGGTGATCTGCGAGGAGATCGAGCGCAGGCCATTGTGGCCGCCGTGACCGCCGCCGACCTTCATCCGGAGCTTGCCGGGCGGCAGGTCGAGTTCGTCATGGATGACCACGATGTCGGAGGGAGCGAGCTTCAGGAAGCGAACGGCCTCGCCCACCGAGCGGCCGCTCTCGTTCATGTAGGTCTGCGGCTTCATCAGCAGCACGCGCTCGCCGTCGATCACCCCTTCCGCCACCTCGGCCTGGAAATTCTTCCGCCAGGCGGGGAAGCGGTGGCGCGTGTGGATGACGTCGGCCGCCATGAAGCCGATGTTGTGGCGGTTCGACGCGTACTTGGCGCCGGGATTGCCGAGACCCGCGATGATGAGCAAGCGCCCCTCCCGAAATGATCAGGGGTTCCGGCCGCGAGACCGGAACCCCGAACGTCAAGCGACAGGCCGGATCGATCAGGCCTTGGGCGCCTCGGCAGCGGCAGCCGCTTCTTCCGAAGCGGAGGCGGCCGAGCCGACCACGGTGGCGACGGCGAAGTCGTCATGGTCGACCAGCGTCGCGCCTTCCGGCAGCGCGACGGCCGAAATGTGCAGGGCGTCGCCGATGTCGAGGCCGCTGACGTCGACCGTCAGGAACTCGGGAATGGCGCCGGCCGAAACCTGCAGCGCCACCTCGTGGGCGGCGATGGTCAGCGAGCCACCGCGGCGGATGCCCGCCGACTTGTCCTGGCCGACGATGTGCACCGGCACGTTGACGGTCAGCTTGGTGGTGTCGGAGACGCGCATGAAGTCGACGTGGACGAGGGTGTCGGTCACCGGGTCGAGCTGGTAGTCGCGCGGCAGGACCTTGATCTCCTGGCCGTCCACCTTGAGGGTGGCGACATGGGTCAGGAAGCCGCCGGCGTGCAGCTTGAGGAAGGTTTCCTTGGTGTCGACCGCGATCGACAGCGGCGGCTGCTTGTCGCCATAGACGACGGCGGGCGTCTTGCCCTCACGGCGCAGGGTGCGGGCGGACCCCTTTCCCACCCGGTCGCGCAGCGAGGCGACGAGCTCGTAGGTCTGAGCCATTTTCTCGTGCTTTCATAATCAGATTGCTGGCGGTGGCGGCCACGCGGCCGACGCCGATCCGGCGCTCCCTCCAGGGGGGTCGGCGCGGATGGGGGCGCTATAGCGGAAACGGCCGGACAAGGCAAGGGAAGGCCGGCTTTTCAGTCCTCCGATACGGGCGGAACCGGGGCTGGAAATCCGCCCGAAAACGTTTAGGACGGAAGGATCGGCGGGACGGGAGCGCGGAAGCGATGACGGAGAACAACAACGGGGCCTGGGCAGCGGAGATCCGCGCCGAGCTTGTCCGGAACATCCTGCCGTTCTGGCAGGGCCGCATGCGCGACCCCGAAGGCGGCTTCTTCGGCGCCGCCGGCTGCGACGGCGTCGTCGATGCCGCCGCGCCGCGCTCCTCGGTGGTCAACGCCCGCATCCTCTGGACCTTCGCCACGGCGACGCGGCTGCTCGGCGACGGCTATCGGGCCACCGCCGACTGGGCTTTCGACTATCTTGGGCGGCATTTCCTCGACGCAACGCACGGCGGCCTCTACTGGCTGCTCGACGCCGACGGACGGCCGCTCTCCGACCGCAAGCAGACCTACGCCCAGGCCTTCGGCATCTACGCCCTGTCCGAGCACGCCCGCGCCACCGGCAGCGGCGACAGCCTCGACCTCGCCATCGGTCTCTATCGACTGGTCGAACGGCATGCCGCCGACCGGGCAGGCGGCGGCTACATCGAGGCGCTCGACCGCGCCTGGCAGCCGCTCGACGACATGCGTCTCTCCGACAAGGACCTCAACAGCCCCAAGTCGATGAACACCCACCTCCACGTCATGGAGGCTTACACCAATCTTCTGAGGGTCTGGCGCGATCCGGAGCTTGAGGCGCGGCAAGCGTCGCTGATCGCCATCACGCTCGACCGCATCGTCGACAACCGCACCGACCATTTCCGGCTGTTCTTCGACAGGGACTGGCGGCCGCTCGACGGCCACGTCTCCTACGGCCACGACATCGAGGGAAGCTGGCTGCTGGTCGAGGCGGCCGAGGTGCTGGGCGACGCGGCACTGCTCGCCCGCGTCAGGGCCGTTGCCATGCTGATGGCCGAGCGGACGCTCGCCGAGGGGCGCGACAGCGACGGCAGCCTCTACTACGAGGCCGATCACGAAGGCCGCCTCGTCGATGCCAACAAGCACTGGTGGCCGCAGGCCGAGGCGCTGGTCGGTTTCTACAATGCCTATCAGATGACCGGCGACACGGCCTTCCGGACGGCGGCGGCCGACGTCTGGGCCTTCATCCGCGACAGGGTGGTCGATCGGCAGCATGGCGAATGGCACGCCAAGATCAAGCCGGACGGCCAGCCCTACACGGTGGCCGAGGATGCCGACGCCTGCCTCGCCGGTCCCTGGAAGTGTCCCTATCACAATGCCCGTGCCTGCTTCGAGATGATCGAGCGGCTCGAGGGGTGACGGTTCCGGCCGGATATGAAAACAGCCGCGGTGACGCGGCTGTTCCGGGCGGCGCGGGGTGTGGGGCGCCTCAGATGAACAGGCTCGACACCGACTGCTCTGAGGCGGTGCGCGAGATGGCCTCGCCGATCAGCGGGGCGATGGAGATCCACCTGAGCTTGGGGCTGGCCTCGAAGTCCTCGGTCGGCTGGATGGAGTTGGTGAACACCATTTCCTTGAGGTGCGAGGCGGTGATGCGGGCGATGGCACCGCCGGTCAGCACGCCGTGCGTCGCATAGGCGGTGACCGATTTCGCGCCCTTCTCCAGCAGCGCGTCGGCGGCGTTGCACAGCGTGCCGCCGGAATCGACGATGTCGTCGACCAGGATGCAGTCGCGGCCCTCGACGGCGCCGATGATGTTCATCACCTCGGATTCGCCCGGCCGCTCGCGGCGCTTGTCGACGATGGCCAGCGGCGCGTCGATGCGCTTGGCCAGCGCCCTGGCGCGCACCACGCCGCCGACGTCAGGCGACACGATCACCACATTGTCGGTGGCGTAGCGCTCCTTGATGTCGCGCACGAACACCGGCGCGGCGAACAGGTTGTCGGTGGGAATGTCGAAGAAGCCCTGGATCTGGCCGGCGTGCAGGTCGAGCGTCAGCACGCGGTCGACGCCGGCGTTGGTGATCAGGTTGGCCACCAGCTTGGCCGAGATCGGCGTGCGGCCCTGCGAGCGGCGGTCCTGGCGGGCATAGCCGAAATAGGGCAGCACGGCGGTGATGCGCTTGGCCGACGAGCGGCGCAGCGCGTCGGTGATGATCAAGAGTTCCATCAGGTTGTCGTTGGCCGGGTAACTCGTCGACTGGAGGACGAAGGCGTCCTCGCCGCGGACGTTCTCCAGGATTTCGACGAAGATTTCCTGATCGGCGAAGCGCCGGACCGAGGTCTTGGTGAGCGGCCGCTCCAGATATTCGGAGACCTGCTCGGCCAGCTTCGGATTGGAGTTTCCAGCGACAAGTTTCATGAACGTCGACCTCGCGAAAAGACCTCGCCGCCCCCATGAGAGGACGGGAGCGGCGACCGGCTGGCTGGTTTCGCGCGCCTTTTAGCAGCGCCGCACCGTCGCGTAAACAAGCGATGACGCGAATCCTGACCGGCTTGCCTTCCGCAAGGCTCAGAGCGTGCCGGCGGGCAACGTTGCCGCGGCGGCGCCCGCCGAGGCGGCCGGCGCTGCGGCGGCGGACGGCTGGGGCAGGCGGTTGATCCAGGCGTAGACGTCCTCGACGGTGCGGGCGGCGATGGTGTCGAGCGTGGTGCTGTCGACGCTAGCCCAGGGATCGGCGTCGGCGGCGCCGGTGATCTCGATGCCGGAGAAGCGCAGCACGCGGTTGCCGGTCTGGTCGAGAATGTCCCAGACATAGGTGACGTTGGTGCCGACATCGCCGCCGACAGCGGAGAGATAGCCCCAGACGTGGTAGGTGGCGGTGGCGTCGGCACGGCGCACCAGATGCAGGTTGCGCGTCTGGGCGTATTTGGCGATCGACCGGGCCAGTACGTCCTGCTTGTTGGTCGGCACGCCCTTGATCTGGTCGAAGGAGAAGGTGGCGACGGCGGCCGGCACGGCCGGCACGGCCGGCAACGTCGCTCCGGGCGGCGCCGGCACGGTCGGTCCGGCGGCGGCCACCGGCTTCGGCCGGGCGGATTCGGACGACTGGCAGGCGGCGAGCACGGAGGCGAGAAGGGCGACGCAGACGACGCCCGGCAGCCGGAACGATCCGGCGCGCTTCGTTCCGCTCAGAAAACCCATCCATCGCCTCCCGGCAAATCACACGCTATGGCGTGTGCCGTTAGAGCATTTTTCCGCCCGCCTGAAAACCGTTTTCGCGTTTCCTATCCCTTGGTTGAGGGAGGGGCGTCAGCCGCCCTCGATGGCGATCGCCGCCAGGTGCCGGCCGTAGTCGGGCTCGCGGTTGAGTGTCATGCGGCGGTAGGAGAAGAAGCGCGCCTCATCGGAAAAGGTGCAGAGGCCGAGGTCGGTGACGAGCACGCCGGCCCGCTCCAGACGGAAGACGATGTAGCCCGGCAGGTCGAACATGGCGTGGCCGGCCCGTTGCGACGGCGTAAACCAGCGGTCGATCGCCTCGCCGGCGTCGCGGAAGCGGGCGATGAATTCCGGGCCGACCTCGTAGGCGGCGGCGGAAATGGTCGGGCCGAGGCAGGCCATGATGTCGCCGCGCCGGCTGCCGAGCCGGACCATGGCGTCGACGGTGGCCTCCAGCACGCCGGTGAAGGCGCCCTTCCAGCCGGCGTGGGCGGCGCCGATGACGCGCGCCTCGGCGTCGGCGAACAGCACCGGGCCGCAATCGGCGTGGCTGGTGCCGAGCGCGATGCCGGGCCGGCGGGTGACGAGGGCGTCGGCCTCCGGGTTGTCCTGCCAGTGCCAGGGCTCGGTGACCTCTACGACGTCGGGCGAGTGTACCTGGTAGAGCGTCACCAGCCGGTCGCGGCGGATGCCGATCGCATCGGCGATGCG
>LUYO01000016.1:0-16014 GCA_001603295.1 Rhodobacterales bacterium Alpha_02 | reverse complement strand
GGCCTGCCGCTGCCCATGCAGCGGCCGGAAACCGCCATCCTTCTCGAACTCGTGCCGGCCGGTTAACCAGACCCGCCGAAAGGCTGATAGCTTAGTGATCTCCTGAAGTTGTCCCGATGGCCGGCGGTGCTAAGGTGCCGGATGGAGAGGTATTGCCGCCTCGGGAGGACAACAGATGCTCAGGGACCAGAAACCCGCCGCCGATCGCCGCTGGGTGGAGCGCACACCTCACCGCCTCTGGCTGCTCGGCCGCGCCGACGCTCTGTTCTCCTTCTTCGAGGCCGGCTGCCGCAACCCGCTCGGCGGCTATTTCGAACTCGACGAGGCCGGCCGGCCGATGGCGCCGGGCGCCGACGGCGGCCTCAGCCCATCACGCAACCTGCACATCACCACCCGTCTGGTGCATGCCTTCGGCATCGCCAGCCTGATGGGCCGCCCCGGCGCCGCCTCGATCGTCGACCGGGGCATGGACTTCCTCTGGAACGGCCACCGCGACGCCAGGAACGGCGGCTACCACTGGGGCGTCGGCTACGGCACGCTGACCGACCCGACCAAGCAGGCCTACGGCCACGCCCACGTGCTGCTCGCCGCCGCCACCGCCAGGGCGGCCGGCCATCCCGACGCCGACCGGCTGCTCGCCGACGTCACCGACGTCCTGGTCAACCGCTTCTGGGAGCCGGTGCCGGGCGCCGTCGCCGAGGAGTTCACCGCCGACTGGCGGCCGATCGGCGACTATCGCGGCCAGAACTCCAACATGCACCTCACCGAATCGCTGATGGCCGCCTTCGAGGTCACCGGCGAGGCGGACTATCTGCGCAAGGCCGAGAGCATCGCCGAGCTGATCGTCGACCGCTTCGCCGCGCACAACGGCTGGCGCCTGCCCGAGCATTTCGACGGCAAGTGGAACGTCAAGCTCGACTATGTCGGCAACCCGATGTTCAAGCCCTACGGCTCGACGCCCGGCCACTGGCTGGAATGGGCGCGCCTGCTGCTGCAGCTCTGGGAGCTCGGCGGCCGCAAGCTCGGCTGGCTGCCGGACGCGGCGCGGCACCTGTTCGGCCTCGCCGTCGACGAGGGCTGGGACCGGGCGCGCGGCGGCTTCCACTACACCGTCGGCTGGGACGGCAAGCCGTCGGTGCCCGACCGCTTCTGGTGGCCCTGCTGCGAGGGCATCGGCGCCGCCCATTTCCTCGCCTCGATCACCGGCGACGCCTTCTATGAGGACTGGTATCGCCGCATCTGGGATTTCACCGCCGACCACCTGATCGACCGGGCAACCGGCGCCTTCATCCCGCAGCTCGACGCCGACAACCGTCCGGCCACCAACCCGTTCTACGGCCGCCCCGACATCTACCACTCGGTGCAGGCCTGCCTGATCCCGCTGCTGCCGACCTCCGGCAGTCTGGTGCGCGGCCTGATGACCGAGGGCATCCGCGTCTGAGGGGCTAGCCCCTGGCCTTGCCGAGCGACGACGAGGCCACGGCGAGCACGATGATCGTGCCGATCAGCACCTCGCGCACGTAGCTGTCGATGCTCATCTGCGTCAGGCCGTTGCCGAGCACGCCGAGGATCATCACGCCGACCAGCGTGGCGAGAACGTGCGGCTCGCCCTCCTCGCTCATCGTCATGCCGAGGAAGACGGCGGCGATGGCGTCGAGCATCAGGCCGGAGCCTTGCGTCGGATTGGCCGAGGCGACCCGGCTCGCGTACATCAGCCCGGCCGTCGCCGCGCCGAGGCCGCTGAGGCCGAAGGCGAGAAAGCGCAACCGCTTCACCCGGATGCCGGCAAGGCGCGCCGCTTCCTTGTTGCCGCCGATGGCGTAGAGCCGCCGGCCGAAGGCGGTCTGCTCCAGCGTGAACCAGACGACGAGAAGCACCAGCGCGGCGAGGATGGTCAGGGCCGGCAGGCTCACCGTCCCCGACAGTGGCAGGCCGGCGCGGGCAAAGCCCGAGAATACCTGGGGGATGTCGCGGCCGAAGATGGTCTTGCCGCCGGAGATCAGGAAGGCGAGGCCGCTGTAGACGGTGAGCGTACCGAGCGTCGCCACGAAGGGCAGGATGCCGACATAGGCGATCAGCGCGCCGTTGAGGAGGCCGCCCAACAGGCCGACGACCAGCGCCAGCATGACGCCCACCCACACCGTCTGACCGTCGCGGAAAGCCAGCGCCGCCACGATGCCGGCGAGCGAGGCCATCGAGCCGACGGACAGATCGAAGTCGCCCATCGCCATGACGATGGTCATGGTGAAGGCGACGACGGCCAGCATCGACACCTGCTGGCTGATGTTCAGCCAGTTCTTCGCCGTCATGAAGGTGTCGGGGATCTCGATGGCGAAGAAGGCGACGACCAGCAGGAAGCCGATCAGCGTGCCGTAGGTCTTGAGCGCGGAAAGCACGGGAAAATCCTTCAGGCGGAGCCGAAGCAGAGGGCGGCGAGGGTCGTCTCGTCGAGGCCGGCGGTGGCGACGGTGGCCGCTACCTTGCCACCCCGGAACACCACGACGCGGTCGGCCATGTAGACGAGTTCCGGCAGGTCGGACGAGGCGAGCACCACCGCCTTGCCCTCGGCGGTCAGCTGCCTCAGGAGCGTGTGGATGTCGTAGCGGGCGCCGACGTCGACGCCGCGCGTCGGCTCGTCGAGCAGCAGCACGTCGGGATCGCCGGCGATCGCCCTGGCGAACACCACCTTCTGCTGGTTGCCGCCGGAGAGTTCGCGCACCTTCTGCCGCGGACCGCTGGCCTTCAACTTCACCTGGCGGCCGAGTTCCATCGCCCGTGCCGATTCCGCCTGGCGGTCGAGCACCAGGCCGAAGCGCAGGAGATCGTCGAGATGCGGCAGCGACACGTTGCCGGCGATCGACGCCGAGGCGACCAGCCCCTCCTGCTGCCGCTCGCGCGGCAGGAAGGCGAGGCCCTTGGCCCAGGCCGACACCGGCTCGTGGATCTTCACCGGCTTGCCGGCGAGGCTGACGGCGCCGTCGTGGCCGCCGTCGGCGCCGGCGATCGCCCTGATGGCCTCGCTCTGGCCGGCACCCTCCAGGCCGGCAAGGCCGAGGATCTCGCCCTTCCGCACCTCGAAGGACACGTCGTCGAGCGTCCCGGTCGAGAGATGCTCGACCTTCAGCGCCACCTCCTCGGAGATGGGCGCAAGGCGCGGCGGATAGCCCTCGGCGAGGCTGCGGCCGATCATCAGCTCGATCACCTCGCGCTTGTCGAGGCTGGCCACCTCGCGCGTCGCCACGGTGGCGCCGTCGCGCAGCACGGTGAGGCGATCGGCCAGCTCCATCACCTCGTCGAGCCGGTGTGACACGTAAATGATGCCGGCGCCCTCGGCGCGCAGCCGGCGGATGACGGCGAACAGCCGCCGCGACTCCTCGGCCGACAACGCCGCCGTCGGCTCGTCCATCACGTAGAGCCGGGCCGCCGCGCGGCCGGCGTCGCCGAAGGCGGCAGCGATCTTCACCAGCATCTGGTCACCGACCGAGAGGCGGGCCATCTTGCGGCCGGGACGGATATGGTCAACGCCGAGGCCGGCCAGCACCGCTGCTGCGGCATTGTTGAGGCCGTCCCAGTCGATCATCAGGCCCCAGCGGCGCGGATAGTCGCGGCCGAGGAAGATGTTCTCGGCCACCGACAGATGCGGCACCACCGACAGTTCCTGATGGATAAAGCGCAGGCCGAGATTGAGCGCGTCGGCCGGCGTGGCGATGGCGACGGGCGCGCCGGCTATCTCGATCACCCCGGCGTCCGGCTTGACCACGCCGGCCAACACCTTGATCAGCGTCGATTTGCCGGCGCCGTTCTCGCCCATCAGGGCATGCACCTCGCCGGCCCGCACCTCGAGCGCCGCACCGGCCAGCGCGCGAGCGCCGGCAAAGCTCTTGTCGAGGCCGCGGATGGAGAGAAGCGTCATGGAAAATACCGCTCGGGGCGGACGGCCGCGCCGTCCGCCATTGGAGAAATGCCGTCAGTCCTGGACGTTGCCAGCGGTGATCAGCCTGGTCGGCACGTAGATCACCGACGACTTCGGCGGCTTGCCGCCAAGCGTCTGGGCCACCGCCTCGGCAGCCGCCTTGCCGATGCCGTGGAAGTCCTGCGCCATCGACGCCTCGAAGTTGCCGCCGGCGGCGATCGCCTCGCGCGCCTGCGGGTTGGCGTCGATGCCGGTGATGACGATGCCCTCGTCCTCACGGCCGGCCGCCTCGATCGCCTGCAGCGCGCCGAGCGCCGGCTGGTCCCAGGCCGCCCAGACCGCGGTGATGGAGCCCTTGTCCGGATGGGCGGCGAGAATCGCCTCCATCTTGGCGCGGCTGTCGGCGATGCCGCCGTCCGAGACGTCGGGCGTCACGCGGTCGAGCACCTTGATGTCGGGATTGTTGCCGAACACGGCGTCGGCGATCACCCCGCGCACCTGCACCGGCGGGAAGGCGTCGAACACGAACATCACCACGTTGCCCTTGCCGCCGATGCGGTTGGCGACATAGGCGGCGGTGTCGGCGGCCATGGCATAGCCGTTGGAGGTGACGTTGGTGACGAGATAGGGGCTGGCGCCGGCGTCCATGCCGACGATCGGGATGCCGGCGTCCTTGACGGCGGCAAGGCCGGCCTCGACCTGCGCCGGATCGACGTTGATCACCACCGCGTCGACCTTCTGCGTCGCCGCGTCCTCGAGGCGGGCGATGACGGCGGCGACGTCGCCCTTGGTGTCGATGACGTTGACATCCCAACCCTCGTCCTTGGCCGCCGCCTCGAAGGCCTCGACGTAGAACTGGGTGCCCGGCTGGGCGAGATAGGGCGTGATTACCGCCACCTTGGCCGCCATGGCGGTGCCGGCCGCCAGCGCGGCGGACAAAAGGAGCGCGGCGCCGAAGGCCCGCGTCCGGAACGAAGCTGTCATGTGTGCGTTCCCCGTTTTCTTGACGCCGGTCGCCGAAGGCGCTGGCCAAAAACAGTTAGCAGCCGAACGGGCGGCGTTCAACACGGAGAAGCCGCGCCAGCGGCTTCCGGCGCCACGGAAGCCTGCGGGTCGGAAGCCCGCCGGCGACTGAGGCGGACGAGAAACCAGATGGACAGGCGGCGGCCGGCGTGGTGATCTCGGCCGTCCCGCCTCTACCGGATTCCTTCCATGAAGACGCCCCTTCTCGTCGGCATCGACGTCGGCACCACCTCGATCAAGGCCAGCCTGTTCGATGCCGACGGCACGGCGCTGCGCGCCTTCGCCCGCCCCTATCCGATGGCGCGGCCGGCGCCCGGCCTCGCCGAGCAGGACCCGGCCGACTGGACAAGCCGGGTAACCGCCACGCTCGCCTCTCTGTCGTCCGGCTTGCCGGACGGCGCCGTCGCCGGCGTCGGCCTGACCAGCCAGGTCAACACCCACGTCTTCGTCGGCGCGGCTGGCGAGGCACTGATGCCGGCCATCACCTGGCAGGACGGCCGGGCCGGCGCCGAGGCGGCCGAGCTGGACGCGCAGGTTTCCACCGAGGAACGCATCGGCTGGTGGGGCGCGCCGCTCACCATCGACGCCAGCCACCCGCTCGCCCGCGCCCTCTGGGTGAAGCGCCACCACCCCGACGTCTGGGCTCGGACGCGCTGGCTGATGGCGCCCAAGGACTATTGCATCCTGCATCTTACCGGCGAGGCCACCGCCGACCCGATGACCGCCTTCGGCCTGATCGACCAGTCGCTGACCTACGTACCGCGCCTTCTCGACCTGGTACCGGGCGTCGCCGACAAGCTGCCGCCGCTCAGCGGATTCACCGAAGCGGCCGGCCGCATCCGGCCGGGCCTGCCGCTGGCTGGCACGCCGATGGTGACCGGCGCCATGGACGCCTGGGCCGGCCTCGTCGGCTGCGGCGCCCTCACCGATGGCGACTGCATGTATCTCTCCGGCACTTCGGAGATCGTCGGCCTCGTCTCGAAGTCGCGCCATCCGGCGCCGGGCGTCGTCGCCTTCCCGACCTGCGAGGGCATCACCCTGCACGCCGGCCCGACGCAATCGGGCGGTGCCTCGCTCGGCTGGCTGTCGACGCTGACCGGCCGGTCGCCGGCCGAACTGTCGGCACTGGCCGCCGACGGCGACCCGTGGCGGCCGACGCCACTGTTCCTGCCGCATCTCCAGGGCGAGCGGGCGCCGATCTGGGACATCGGCGCGCGCGGCGCATTCATCGGCCTCGACGCCGCCATGGGGCCGGCCGAACTGACGCGCGCCGTCTTCGAGGGCGTCGCCGCCTCGGTGCGCTGGCTTCTCGAAGCGTTGGAGGAATCGGCCGGCCGGCCGGCCGCCGACTTTGCCATGGCCGGCGGCGGCGCTGCCGCCGACCCCTGGTGCCAGATCCGCGCCGACATGCTGGGCCGGCCGATCCGCCGCCTGAAGGCGCTCGACGCCGGCGTGCTCGGCGCGGCCATTCTGGCCGGCGTCGGCGCCGGCGCCTTCCCGTCGATCCTTGCTGCGGCCGGGCGGCTGGTGGTCACCGACCGGCTGTTCGAGCCGGACCCGACGCGGCGGGCGCGCATGGATTTCATCTACGGCGAGTATCGCGCGCTTTATGCGGCGCTGAAGCCGTTCAACGCGGCGCGGGCGGCCTTCACCGCCTGGTGAGCGGCCTCAGCGCGACCGGCCGCCGTCCTTTGGCCGGTCTGCCGGCTTGCCGGCCGCCGCCTGCTGCCCGGCCTTGTCGTCCTGCCGCTTCAGCTCGCGGTCGATGATGTCGCGCGCCCCTTCCGCCGGATCTTCGGCGCGATGCTCGGTATCCTTGATCTTGCCATTGTCGTTCATGACGGCCTCCTGGGATGTCCGGGAACGTCGGGGACAACCGCGCGCCTCGCCGATTGTTCCCGTCCGGCCGGTTCGGGAACATCGCTCTCCTCCGAGAAGTTCTCCGGTAACGCGGAACGATCCCGCAGAGCGAACCCGAGGAGCACACTCATGGGCCAGATCTATCTCGACCGCGGCCTCGCCGTCGTCACCGGTGCCTCGAGCGGCATCGGCTTCGAGCTTGCCCGCTGCGCCGCCATCGACGGCTACGACCTGATCATCGTCGCCGACGAACCGGCGATCCACGACGCCGCCGACCTGCTCGGCGAGCACGGCGTCGCCATCAGCGACATCCAGGCCGACCTGTCGACCGCCGAGGGCATCAACCAGCTGATCGCCGCCATCGACGCCAATGGCCGTCCGATGGAACTGCTGATGGCCAACGCCGGCCGTGGCCTCGGCCACGCCTTTCTCGACCAGTCCTTCGGCGACATCCGCAGGGTGGTCGATACCAACGTCACCGGCACGCTCGACGTGGTGCACCGGATCGGCCGGCGGATGCGCGAGCGCCGCTTCGGCCGCATCCTGCTGACCGGCTCGATCGCCGGCTACATGCCGGGCGCCTTCCAGGCCGTCTACAACGGCACCAAGGCCTTCGTCGACAGCTTCGCCTACGCGCTCCGCGAGGAGCTGCGCGACAGCGGCGTCGGCGTCACCGTGCTGATGCCCGGTCCGACCGAGACCGAGTTCTTCGAGCGCGCCAACCTGCTCGACACCGAGATGGGCCAGGCCGACAAGGACGACGCCGGCTACGTGGCGCGGTCGGGCTACCGGGCGATGATGGAGGGCGAGGCCGATATCGTCACCGGCTGGTCCAACAAGCTGCAGACGGCGATGGCCGGCTTCATGTCGCCGGAAACGCTGGCCCGCCGGCACCGCCGCATGGCCGAGCCGGGCTCGGGCCTGCGCTGAGGCAGATCCCCGGCGGTCGCCCGCCGGGGAGAATCGTCAGGTCCGCCAGCCCCATTGATCGGCGAGCCGCAGCGTCTCCTGCCAGCCGACCACCGCGCCCGACGTGGTGACCGAGCGCAGCGAGCAGGCCGCCGTGGCGTGCGCCAGCGCCAGCGAGCGGTCGAGCGGCCAGCCCTCGTGCAGGCCGTAGACCATGCCGGCGGCGAAGGCGTCGCCGGCACCGTTGGCGCCGACCACCAGCTCCGGCGGGATGGCCACCGACGCCTTCTTGGCGACCGTGCCGTCGCGGGCGACGGCAATGGCGTGCTGCGGCCAGTGAACCACCACCATCTCCATGGCGCCGCTGTCCAGCACCGCCCGCGCCGCCGCCTCGCAGAGGCCGGCGTCGGTGACGCCGTGGCAGACGGTGGGAAGACCGGCCAGCGCGCCGATCTCGGCGTCGTTGACGACGACGTAATCGAGATGGCCGAGGCAGGGCATCACCGCATCCGCGAGGATGCGCGGCGCCAGGCTGGCCAGCTCGATGTTGGTCTTGAGGCCGAGGCCGCGCGCCTTCTTCAGGATGGTCACCCAGCCGTTGTCGCCGCCCGCCCACGGACCGTCGAGCTGCTTGTGAAAGCCCGGCAGGCCGAGGTGCAGGATGCGGCTACGGGTCGCCGCGAGGTCGAAGTGGTTGGGCGTCAGCGCCGCCGCCACCCCCTTGGCGAACAGATGGGTGCGGCGGTGCGTCGTCGCCGAGGCATAGGCGTCGGTGAACTGCGTCGGCAGCGAACCGTCGACGTGCATCTGCCGATGGTCGATGCCGGCTTCCTCGGCGATGCTTCTGAGGAAACGGCCACCCTCGTCGTCGCCGACGATGGCGATGGTCTCCACCGGCAGGGCCGGATCGAGATGGCGGATGTCGACGGCGAGGTTGCAGCCCGAGCCGCCGCCGGCCAGCTCCTGGGAGAGGATTTCGGCGATGCCGTCCTCCTCCGGCCAGAAGCTGATCACGCGGTTGTTGTCGACGCACCAGGTGCCGCCGGTGACGATGCCGCGTCGTGCCGCCATGGTCAGGCGAGCCCGGCCTTGAGCGGCTTCTCGGTGACCTCGAGGTCGGCGTCGAGCGCGCGGATCGGCGTGATGCCGGCCTTGGCGAGATCGCCGTGATAGGACTTCACCGCCTCGGCCGGCGAGAGGTCGCCGTTCGCCACCGCCCGCATGTGCCGCACCATGGAGAGCGGATCCTCGGCGAGGTTGATCTTGCGGCCGAACAGGGCGATGCGGGCGCCGTATTTCTCGGACTGGAAGATCAGCTCGTAGCAGTCGCGCGTCGTGCCGGCGCCGCCGCCCAGCACGCCGATGATGATCGTCGGATCGTAGGCGGCCAGCTCCTCCATGGCGCGCGGGCCGTTGTAGGCGATCTTCAGGAACTGCGGCCGGTCGGCGCGCGTCACGCCGGCCAGGCACCGGGCGATGCAGTCGTTGATGTAGTGCGGCACCAGCTCGGGATCGATGCCGGTGTCGACATTGGGGTTGAACACTTCGAGGAAGTATTTGAAATCGTTGAGCGACGCTTCGTAGCGGAAGTCGGCGAAGGCGTCGAGCGACTCGATGTCGTGATCAAGGTCGTTGTTGAAGGTGATCGAGTAAAGGCCGAGGTCGGTGCCGGTGAGCGGTGCGCCGGGCGCCGGATCGATGGTGCCGGTGGTCACCCGCGACAGCGACGCGGTGCGGAACGGCCGCGACGGCTTCTTGGGATAGATGCCGCCGCGCACGAACCAGATGTCGGTGGTGTCGTTGGCGCGGATGGCCGGCTTGACCTTGGAGTCCTGGTAGACGCCCGCCTCGTTGAGCAGTTCCAGGCTGGAGGCCGACGTCAGCATGATGTCGACGATGTCCTGCTCGACGATGGCGCGCACGCTGTCGAGGAACTCCGGCCGCGTCCGGAAGCGGCCGAGCGTGCCATCCTTGTCGCGCAGCGGGCCGGCGCCGGGGATCGACGGCCCCATGTCCGGATCCTTGGCGTCGGCGATGATGAAATCGGCGCGCGTATAGGCGCCCGCCCGAATGCGGGCCAGCTTTTCGTCGAGACGGAACATAGAGATCACCACTCCCGGTTGGCCGGCGGCCGGTACGACCCGGCGCGGCGGCTTGGCGTTTCCTCGGGGTCGCCCGCTTCCCGACGGAAAGCGGCGGCCTCTTGTCGTTTCAGCCCATGTTGTGTCGATTCAAGGCGGGTGGCAAGAGCCGATGAGATCGGCGATATGACTTATCTCCCGCGCCGATCGCTTCCCTCGGACCAACCGATTTGGCTATAGCTTGGGAAAGGGCCACCCCGGCCCGTCTGCGCGAGAGACCATCATGTCCGACCCCATCGTCATCATCGGCGCCGGCCAGGCGGCCGCCGCCTTCGCCGGCAAGCTCCGGATGCTCGGCGCCGACCGGCCGCTGACGATCGTCGGCGACGAGCCGGTGCTGCCCTACCAGCGGCCGCCGCTGTCCAAGAAATATCTGGTCGGCGAAGCCACTTTCGACCGGCTGCTCCTGAAGCCGCCGGCCTGGTACGAGACCAACGCCGTGACGGTGCTGACCGGCCGCCGGGCCATAGCCATCGACCGCGCCGGCCGCACCGTCCGGCTCGACAGCGGCGAGGAGGTGCCCTACGCGACGCTGGTACTGGCCACCGGCTCCACGCCGCGCCGCCTGCCGGCTGCGATCGGTGGACATCTTGCCGGTGTCTACACGCTGCGCGGCAAGGCCGACGCCGACGCGCTGATGGGCGACTTCCAGCCGGGACGGCGGCTGATCGTGGTCGGCGGCGGCTATGTCGGCCTGGAGACGGCGGCGGTGGCGCGGACGCGCGGCCTCGAGGTGACCGTCGTCGAGCTGGCCGACCGCATCCTGCAACGCGTCGCCGCCCCGGCCACCGCCGATCTGGTTCGCGCCCTGCACCGCGAGCACGGCGTCGACATCCTGGAAGGCGCCGCCGTCGCCCGTCTGATCGGTGCCGATGGCCGCCTCGTCGGCGCCGAGTTGGCCGATGGCCGGCTGATCGATGCCGACCTCGCCGTGGTCGGCATCGGCGTCGCGCCCAACGCCGAGCTGGCCGCCGCGGCCGGGCTTGCCGTCGACGACGGCATCCTGGTCGACGAGGTCTGCCGCACCACCGATCCCGACATCCTCGCCGTCGGCGACTGCGCCCGCTTCCCGTATCGCGGCCGCTCGATCCGCCTGGAATCGGTGCAGAACGCCTTCGACCAGGGCGAGGCGGCGGCCGCCGTGCTGCTCGGCGCCGGCGGTGCCTACGATCCGCAACCGTGGTTCTGGTCGGACCAGTATGACGCCAAATTGCAGATCGCCGGCCTCCACCACGGCTACGACAATACGCTCCGGACCGACGGGCCGCGCCCCGGCAGCCATGCCATCTGGTATTTCGCCGCCGGCAGGATGATCGCCGTCGACGCGCTGAACTTCCCGGCCGCCTTCGTCACCGCCAAGAAGCTCTTGGAAGCCGGCAAGGCCGTCTCGCGCGTCGACGTCGAGACGAAGCCGCTCAAGGAATTGCTGGGATAGGGAAAGCCGGGCTCGGGCCGCCCTCGACGCGAGACAGAACGAGGGCGGACCCGGTGTCCTTGTGGACCGGCCGGCTACGCGCGACCTGATGCCGACGCCGAGAAGTTTCGCTGATCATGGTTGCGATTCGGTTTCCGGCCGTAATTTCGCCGATTTCAACCCATGGAGTCGAAACCGATCCCATAATACCATATATTGATCTTACCGGCAGCACAGCGCCGCCGCCCTTGCAAAATGCAACGATACGCAAGCTCAGATGACGTTCTCGCGCCTGAGCGGCCGGGCCATCAGCCGGTCGACCGCGTCGTCGACGGATAGGCGGCCGCCGAGCACCTCGGCCACCGCCGCCATGATCGGCACCTCGACGGCGAATTCGGCCGCCTTGCGCACGGCGATGCCGACGGTGGCCGCCCCCTCGGCCAGCTTGCCGAAGCGGGCCGGCGGCTCGCCGCGGCCGATGCCGAGGCCGAAGGAGAAGTTGCGCGACTGGGCCGACGAGCAGGTCAGCATCAGGTCGCCGAAGCCCGACAGGCCCATCAGCGTCTCCGCCTCGGCACCGAAGGCGGCGGCGAGGCGGCGCATCTCGACGAAGCCGCGGGTGATCACCGCCGCCTGCGCCGAGGCGCCGAGCGCCCGGCCAGCGACGATGCCGGCGGCGATGGCCAGCACGTTCTTCAGCGCGCCGCCCAGCTCGACGCCGGCGACGTCGGTGGCGGCATAGGGCCGGAAGGCGGGGCCGGCGAGGCGGCGGGCGATGGCATCGGCCAGGCCGGCGTCCTCGGCGGCGACGGTCACCGCCGTCGGCAGGCCGGCCGCCACGTCGTCGGCAAAGCCCGGCCCGGACAGCACGGCGATCGGCCGGCCCGGCAGCGCCGCGGCGATCGCTTGGCTGAGCCGGGCGCCGGTCGCCTGCTCGATGCCCTTGGCGCAGGAGACGATCACCGTGTCGCGGCCTGCAAAATCGGAGAGCGCCAGCGCCGCCGCCCGGCAGGCCTGGGCCGGCACGGCGAGCAGCAACAGATCGACACCGGCGAGCGCGGCAGGATCGGCGCTCGCCGTCACGGCAGCAGGGAATTCGGCAGCCGGCAGGTGTCGGCTGCGCCGAGTGGCGTTCAGCTCGGCCGCCGCAGTGGCGTCGCGGCCGCAGAGAATTACCTCGCTACCGGCCCGCGCCGCGGTCAGGGCCAGCGCCGAGCCCCAGGCGCCGGCGCCGTAGACGCCGATCGCGCTCATACCTTCGCCCCCAGCCGGCCGTGGCCGACCATCGGCACGGCGATGTCGTCGAGCGGCCAGCGCGGCCGCGCCGCCACGCCGAGATCGTCGGTGAAGCCGAGCGCCAGCCGCTCGGCGCCGGCCCAGGCGATCATGGCGCCGTTGTCGGTGCAGAGGTTGCCGGGCGGCACCACCAGACGCCCGCCGAGGCCGGTCATCACCTGATCGAGCCGGGCGCGGATCGCCTTGTTGGCGGCGACGCCGCCGGCCACCACCAGCACCGGCGGCCGGCCATCAAGCGTCGCGGCAAAGCGGCGCACGGCAAGGCCGACCCGGTCGGCCACTACGTCGGACACCGCCAGTTGGAAGGCGGCGCAGAGGTCGGCGACGTCCTGCCGGGACAGAGGCGCCAGCGCCTCGGCCTCGTGGCGCACCGCCGTCTTCAGGCCGGAGAAGGAGAAGTTGGGCTCGTCGCGGCCGATCAGCGGCCGCGGCAGGACGATGCGGCGGGGATCGCCGTCCATCGCCATCTTCTCCACCGCCGGGCCGCCGGGATAGCCGAGCTGCAGCAGTTTCGCCGTCTTGTCGAAGGCCTCGCCGAGCGCGTCGTCGATGGTGGTGCCGATGCGCTTGTATTGCCCGACGCCGTCGACCCTGAGGATCTGGCTGTGGCCGCCGGACACCAAGAGCAGCAGGTAGGGAAACGCGACGCCGTCGGTCAGACGGGCGGTCAGCGCGTGGCCCTCGAGATGGTTGACGGCGACGAGCGGCTTCCGCGCGGCGTAGGACAGCGCCTTGGCGGTGGTGAGGCCGATCAGCACGCCGCCGATCAGGCCGGGACCGGCCGTCGCGGCAATCGCGTCGACGCCGTCGAGCGTCGTCTCCGCCTCGTCGAGCGCCGCCCGGACGAGGCCGTCCATCGCCTCGACATGGGCGCGGGCGGCGATTTCCGGCACCACGCCGCCGAAAGCCGCGTGTTCCTCGATCTGCGACAGCACGACGTTGGAAAGGATTTCACCGCTGCCATCGGCACGCCGGCGCACCACGGCGGCGGCGGTCTCGTCGCAGGAGCTTTCGAGGCCGAGAACGATGATATCCCCGGAAACGCCCATCCTGCACCCTCGCTCCGACGTTTGTCCGCCCGAAAGGGCAGACCCCATCCGCCCGAAAGGGCAGACCCAAGAACACGTTGCCTCACGGCGTCCCATGGTCCAAGTGTTGCCGTGACGAGGTGAGGCATGCGACGATTCGCCGGTGGCGGCGGCCGGCGCCTTTGTTTCACGGCTCTATCACTGGGGAGCGCAGCGGTGCAATCAAAACCCATCCGTCTCGGCACGCGCGGCAGTCCGCTCGCCCTGGCCCAGGCCAATGAGGTGCGCGACCGGCTTCTGGCCGCCTGGGGTGCCGGCGCGCCCGAGGTGGAGATCGTGACGATCAGCACCGCCGGCGACCGCATTCAGGACCGGCCGCTGTCCGAGGTGGGCGGCAAGGGTCTGTTCACCGAGGAGATCGAGGCGGGCCTGACGAGCGGCGCGCTCGACATCGCCGTCCATTCGTCGAAAGACATGCCGACCGTGCTGCCGGCCGGCTTGACGCTCGCTCACTTCCTGCCGCGCGAGGACGCCCGCGATGCCTTCGTGTCGCTGAAATACGGCTCGCTCGCAGAGATGCCGGCCGGCGCCGTGGTTGGCACCGCCTCGCTGCGGCGGGCGGCCATCGTCCGGCGCCTGAGGCCCGACCTCGTCATCGTGCCCTATCGCGGCAACGTCCAGACGCGGCTCAGGAAGCTCGAAGAGGGCGTCGCCGACGCGACGCTGCTCGCCGTCGCCGGCCTAAAGCGCCTCGGCCGGCTCGACGTCGCCACCGACATCTTCGATATAGAAACCTTCCCGCCGGCCGTCGGCCAAGGGGCGATCGGCATCGAGAGCCGGGAGGGCGACGCCCGCGTCGCCGATCTCCTGGCACCGATCCATCACGCGCCGACTGCACTGGCGCTCGCCGCCGAACGCGCCTATCTCGCCCGGCTCGACGGCTCCTGCCGCACGCCGATCGCCGGCTACGCCACGGTGACCGGAGACCACGTCGATCTGCACGGACTGATCCTGACGCCGGACGGCCGCGTCGCCCATGAAGGATGGGAGAGCGGCGACGACCCAGTAGCGGTCGGCGACCGGCTGGGCGCCCGCCTCGCCGTGCTGGCCGGCCCCGGCTTCTTCAGCGGAGGCTGAGCCATGGTTCTCCTCGTCCTCCGTCCGGAACCGCAGGCGGGCGACATGGTGGCGGCGCTCGCCGCCCGCGGCGTCGAAGCGCTGGCCGAGCCGATGCTGACCATCGAGCCGGCGGACGATCCGGTCGGCCGCCTGCGGGCCGCCGCCCCCGAGGCCGAGGCGATCATTCTCACCTCGCGCCAGACCGTGGCCATCCTGCGCGCCGCCGGCGACCTCGGCCCGCTGACCGCCCTGCCGGTGATCGCCGTCGGCGCCGGCACCGCCCACGACGCCCGCGCCGCCGGCTTTGCCGACGTGCGCTCGGCCGACGGCAACGCCGACGACCTCGTCGATCTGGTCGCCCGCGCCGGCTTCCAACAGCTCGTCCATGCCGGCGGCCGCGACAAGGCCGGTGACGTCGCCGGCCGGCTGGGCCTGCTCGGCGTCACGGTCGCCGAGGCCGAGATCTATCGCGCCGAGCCGCGCCAGCACCTGGCGCCCGCCGTGGCCGCCGCTTTCGCCGAGGGCCGCATCACCGGCCTTGTCGTCGCCTCGCGGCGATCGTCGCAGGCCTTCGTCGACCTCATCGACGCCATGGGCTGGACGGATCGCCTGGCACCGCTCGGCGTGGCGGCATTGTCGGAAGCGGCGGTAACCCCGTTCGCCGGTCGCGTCGCCGAAGTGGCGGTGGCGACGGAACCGACCGGCCCGGCCCTCGTTGAAGCCAGCGTTGCACTTGCCGCCCGGCTGGGCGAAACTGCCAACCGCGCACCACCAGCGGAGGACTCCTCGACCATGGCATCCGACGACCACCGCAAGAGTGCCGACACCAGGCGGAATCGCCCCAAGGCGCCGGTCATCGACCTCGAGGCGACCGAGGTTGGCAAGCCGCCCGAACCGCCGCGGCCGCCGCAGGAGCCGCCGGTTCCCGAGCCGCCCGCTCCCGAGCCGCCGGAACCGGAGAAGCCGGTGATCGAGCCGCCCGGACCGGACATTCCGCCGGTCGAGCCGCCCGACGAGGCGCCGCCACTCGGCGACCCGCCGGGCCCCGACGCACCGGTCATCGAGCCGTCGCCCGACGCCGTGCCGCCGCGTACCGACCGCCCGAGCCTCCTCAGGACCGCCGGCCCGCTCGTCGTCGCCGCCCTGCTCGGCGGCGGCGTCGCCGCCGCCATCCTGCTGGTGGCGCTGCCGCGTCCGGACGACCGGCCGCAGGCGGCCGTCGATCCGGCGACGCTGGAGACCCGGCTCGGCGAAGTGGCCGACCGCCTCGCGGCAAGCCAGACGGCAACCGAGACGCTGGCCGGCCGGCTC
>LUYO01000015.1:0-14339 GCA_001603295.1 Rhodobacterales bacterium Alpha_02 | reverse complement strand
CGTCTACACCGTGCCGATCCGCGGCTCCGATGCGGCGCGCGAGCCGCAGGCGCTGGCCGCCGAGGCGCGCGGCGCCGGCGTCACGGCCATGGCGACCAACGGCGTCGCGGCGGCGCTCGCCCATCTCCGCGACACCTGGTCCGGACCGCCGCCGCGCATCCTGATCTGCGGCTCGCTCTATCTGGCCGGCGAAGTGCTCGCCGACAACGGCACACCGCCGGCCTGAGGGTCAGGCACGCTCGTCGCGTTCGGCGAGCTTCACCACGTGCACCATCAGCGCCGTGGCGTAGAGCGGCGTCAGGATGTTGACGATGGGAACGGCCAGCAGTGCCGCGATCGTCAGGCCGCCGAGCATCACCTTGCCGGAATGGGCGGCCCTCAGCGCCCGCGCCGCCTCGGGCGGCCGGAAGCGCATCGCCGCCTGCTCGAAATACTCCCGGCCCAGCAGATAGGCGTTGACGATCAGGAAGATCGGCACGTTGATGCCGGGGAAGAACAGCAGCGGCAGCATCAGGATGTTGACCAGCACGACGAAGGCGGTGAAGCGCAGCGCCGTCAGGAGGCCGGATAGCAGCGGCTGCGCCGTGCCCGGCGGGTCGGCGGGATAGCGCGTCCGCTCCACCACCTCGGCCACCTCGTCGGCGTAGAGGCCGGCGAACAGCGCGGCGACCGGCGCTACCAGGAAGCCGAGCCCGACGAACAGCAGGATGCCGGCGAGCCATTCGACGGCGGTGCGCCAGCCGTCCGGCAGCGCGGCGGCGAAGTGGTCGGCCGCCGCCCAGGTGCCGATCCAGACGACGGCGAGCAGCCCCAGCGTCAGGCCGACCGACTTCCACAGAACCGTCCGGAAGGGCGGCGTCGGGATGTCGCGGAGGGCGGTCAGCACGGCGTTCAGCATTGTGGAAAGAATCCCCGTCCCATGCCGTGGAAGTGCGGCTTGCCGGTCAGTTGGGAATGGTCTAGGCCATTTGCAAACCTGAAACCGGCATTTGCAAAGCCGCACACGCCAGACGGCAGCCGCGACGCGGCCGACCCTTGGGAGAGTTTCCGCGATGAGCCTCGATTTCGACGTGCTGACCATCGGCAATGCCATCGTCGACATTCTTTCCCCCGCCGAGGAAGACATCCTGGTGCGGCTCGGCGTCACCAAGAGCATGATGCGGCTGATCGACGCCGAGGAAGCCGCGCGCATCTACGACATGATGGGGCCGGCGGTGGAAGCCTCCGGCGGTTCGGCCGCCAACACGGCGGCCGGCGTCGCCTCGCTGGGCGGCCGCGCCGCCTATATCGGCAAGGTGGCGATCGACGCCTTCGGCGAGGTGTTCACCCACGATATTCGTTCGCAGGGCGTGCATTTCGAGACCCGGCCGCTGTTCGACGGCGCCCCCACCGCCCGCTGCATGATCCTGATCACGCCCGACAGCGAGCGGACGATGAACACCTATCTCGGCGCCTGCCACCACCTCACCGTCGACGACATCGACGAATCGACGGTGGCGGCCGCCCGCTACACCTATCTCGAAGGCTTCCTGTGGGACCCGCCGGCCGCCAAGGAGGCGTTCCGCAAGGCGGCCAGGATCGCCCACGCCCACGGCCGGCTGGCGTCGATCACCCTCTCCGACAGCTTCTGCGTCGACCGCTTCCGCGCCGAATTCCTCGACCTGATGCGCACGGGCACCGTCGACCTGGTGTTCGCCAACAAGGAAGAAGCGAAGGCGCTCTACGAGACGCACGACCTCGGCACGGCCGTCGAATGCCTGAAGCGCGACTGCAAGGCCGGCGTGGTGACGCTCGGCGGCGACGGCGCGCTGGCCTTCGAGGGCGACGAGATGGCCTCGGCGCCGGCCGTGGCGGTCGACGAACTGGTCGACATGACCGGCGCCGGCGACCAGTTTGCGGCCGGCTTCCTCTATGCCCGCGCCCGCGGCCTGTCGCTGGACGCGGCGGTGCGGCTCGGCTGCATGGCCGGCGGCGAGTGCGTCGGCCACATCGGCCCGCGCCCGGCCGTCAGCCTCGCCCAGCTCGCCCGCGACAGCGGCCTGAAGCTGCCGGCCTGAACAAGACAGCAAGCAGAGACGGTGCCGGAAATCAGAAGCCGCCTCCGGCGGCTTCCGGCGCCAAGCGGCGCCGCGCGGAGCGGGCCTGACGTGGCGAAGCCCCGTCAGGCGCCAAGCGGAGCGGAAGCCAAGGCGACGGATGTCGCCGCCGGCGCCTGAGGCCAGAATCAAAGCATCGACGGCAGCACGCGGTCGGGCAGGTGGTGCTCGTCCATGAAGGCGCGGATATTGACGATCACCTTCTCGCCCATCTCGATGCGGCTCTCGATGGTCGCCGAGCCCATGTGCGGCAACAGCAGCGCCCGGCCGCACTTGACCAGCTTGGGGCTGATGGACGGTTCCTGCTCGTAGACGTCGAGACCGGCGCCGGCCAGCTCGCCGGCCACCAGCATGCGGATCAGCGCCGCCTCGTCGATGATCTCGCCGCGGGCGGTGTTGATCAGATAGGCGTCCGGCCGCATCAGCTTCAGCCGCCGCGCCGACAGGAGATGGTAGGTGGCCGGCGTGTGCGGGCAATGGACGGTGACGATGTCCATGCGGTTCAGCATCTGGTCGAGGCTCTCGCACCAGCTGGCGGAAAGCCTCTCCTCCACCTCGATCGGCAGGCGATGGCGGTTGTGATAGTGAACGGAAAGGCCGAAGGCGGCGGCGCGGCGGGCCACCGCCTGACCGATGCGGCCCATGCCGACGATGCCGAGCTTCTTGCCGCGCAAACGGCTTCCGAGCATGCCGGTCGGCGACCAGCCCTGCCACTCGCCGGCCTGGAGTGCCCGCATCCCCTCGGCCATGTGGCGCGGCACGGCGAGGATCAGCGCCATGGTCATGTCGGCGGTGTCCTCGGTCAGGACGCCCGGCGTGTTGGTGACGGCGATGCCGCGCTCGGTGGCCTTGATGACGTCGATGTTGTCGACGCCGTTGCCGAAGTTGGCGATCAGCTTCAGGCCGGGGCCAGCCTGGGCGATGACGCCGCCGTCGACGCGGTCAGTGACGGTCGGCACCAGCACGTCGGCGACGCGGCTGGCTTCGACCAGCTCGGCCTGGCTCATCGGCCGGTCGGTGGGATTGAGGCGGACGTCGAACAGCTCGCCCATGCGCGTCTCGACGACGTCGGGCAGCTTGCGCGTCACCACCACCAGGGGCTTCTTGCCGGCCATGTTTTCGTCCTTGCCTGTTGGCCGCCGGCGGGGCGGCCGATATCGGAGTGAGTGTCGGACAGCCGCCTGCGGGCGTCAATCCGGCTGAGGGCCGATACCGCTCTGCAACATGGGTGTGGCGGCGTTGACGCGACGTTAACCCCGACCGGCAACCATGATGGCCGCGCCGCGTGCGGCGGCGGCGATCTTTTGCGGCGGAAGGGACGACGATGCGGGCGGCGAGGCGATGGGCGGCGGTTCTCTCCGCATGGCTGATGCTTGCCGGTCCGGTCGTCGCCCAGAACGTGACGGTCGGCAGTTCCGGCCTGCCGGTGCCACGCTTCGTCAGCCTCAAGTCGGATTCGGTCAACGTCCGCCAGGGGCCGTCGCGCGATCAGGCGGTGATCTGGCGCTACGTGCGCGCCGGCATGCCGGTGGAGATCACCCAGGAATTCGAGAACTGGCGGCGCATCCGCGACTTCGAGGGCGGCGAGGGCTGGGTGTTCCACTCGCTGCTGTCGGGTACCCGCACGGCCATCGTCGCCCCCTGGGCGGCCGACAAGACGCTGATCGACCTGCACGCCGGCCCGGACGACACCAGCCGCGTCACCGCCCGCGTCGAGCCGAAGGTGCAGGCGCCGGTCGAGAAATGCGACGGCAGCTGGTGCCGCCTCAACGGCAGGGGCTTCTCCGGCTGGATCGCCCAGGGATCGCTGTGGGGCGTCTACCCGGACGAGAAGTTCTAAAGCATCCGCTTGGTCCGAAAAGTTGAAAGACTTTTCGGACCAAGCGGATGCGGGGAAAAGTGTTCAGAACTGCGCCTCGATGGCGTCCCAGACGAGCGCCGCCACGTCCGGCCCGCCGAGCCGGCGGATGGCGCGGATGCCGGTCGGCGACGTCACGTTGATCTCGGTCAGCTTGTCGCCGATGACGTCGATTCCGACGAAGATCAGGCCGCGATCCCTGAGTTCCGGGCCGATCGCCTCGCAGATCTCCAGGTCGCGCGCCGTCGGCTCGGCGCCGGCCGCCGCGCCGCCGCGCACCATGTTGGAGCGGAGGTCGCCCTCCGCCGGCACGCGGTTGACGAGGCCGGCGAACTTGCCGTCGACCAGGATGATGCGCTTGTCGCCGGCCCGTACCGCCGGCAGGTAGCGCTGGGCGATGAACGGATCGCGCGACTGGGTCAGGAACAGCTCCAGGAAGGCGCTGAAATTGTCGTCGTCGGGCCGGACGCGGTAGACGCCCTGGCCGCCAGCGCCGTAGAGCGGCTTCAGCACGATATCGCCGAACTCGGCGCGGAAGGCGCGGATCTCGTCGGGATCGCGGGTGATGATCGTCTCCGGCATCAGCTCGGGATAGTTCATCACCAGCAGCTTCTCCGGCGCGTCGCGCACCTCGGCCGGATCGTTGACCACCAGCGTCGCCGGGTGGATGCGTTCGAGCATGTAGGTGGTTGAGAGATAGGCCATGTCGAACGGCGGGTCCTGGCGCAACAGCACCACGTCGAGCGTCGAGAGGTCGGTCTTCTCCGGCGAGCCGAGCGTGAAGTGGTTGCCGGGTTCGTCGCGCACCGTCACCGGCTCGATCGACGCCGTCACCTTGCCGTCGCGCAGCGTCAGCCGGTCGGGCGTGTAGTGGTGGAGGCTGTGGCCACGCCGTTCGGCCTCCATCATCAGTGCGAAGGTGGAATCGCCGGCAAGGCGGATCGAGGCGATGTGGTCCATCTGGACGGCGACGGAAAGGCTCATGGCAAACTCGTCTTCGGGAGGGGGTGCCGCCGTTTATGGGCGGCTTACGGCCGACGCGCAACGGGAAAGCGCTTCACGAAGATGCGTTCTCGACGTGACGCGGCCAGCGGCGCGGGCTGACCGCCACGAGGTCGAAGCGCAGCGTCAGGCCGGCGAACTCGGGGTGGCGGGCGAGATAGAGGTCGGCCGCCGCCTCGATGCGCCGCCAGGCACCGGCGTCGACCGCTGCAAGCCCGGCCTCGACGGTGGACCGCGCCTTCACCTCGACGAAGGCGACAACGTTGCCGCGCCGGGCGATGAGGTCGATCTCGCCGAGCGGCGTCCGGTAGCGGGCCGCGAGGATGCGGTAGCCCTTGAGGCGCAAGGCCCAGGCGGCGATGCCCTCGGCGACGCGGCCGCGCGCCTCGCGTGCCCGGCGGTCGCTCACCCGGCCTCTCCGTCATCGAGCGCCGCCTTCAGCCGCAAGGCCAGCGCGTAGACCTCTTTGCGCGGCCGGCCCGTCGCCTTCGCCACCTCTGCCGCCGCCTGGCCGGCGCCCTGCGTTTCAAGCGCGGCGGAGAGCAGCGCTTCGATGTCGGCCTCGCCGGCTGCCTCCTCGCCCGGCGGGCCGGCCACCAGCACGATCTCGCCGCGCGGCGGATCGGCTTCGGCGCCGGCCGCCAGCTCGGACAGCGTGCCGCGCCGTACCTCCTCGAAGCGCTTGGTCAGCTCGCGGCAGAGGGCGGCCGGCCGGTCGCCGCCCAGCACCTCGGCCATGTCGCGCAGCGTTTCGGCCGCCCGGTGCGGCGATTCGTAGGCGACCAGCGTCGCCGGCACGGTGCGGAAGACGGCGAGCCGGTTGCGGCGGGCACCCGAGCGGTGCGGCAGGAAGCCGAGGAACAGGAAGGTGTCGGTGGGCAGGCCGGCGGCGGTGAGCGCGGCGAGGATCGCCGAGGCGCCGGGCACCGGGATCACCTTCAGGCCCTCGGCCAGCGCCGCCTCCACCAGCTTGTAGCCGGGATCGGAGATCAGCGGCGTGCCGGCGTCGGACACCAGCGCGAGGCGCATGCCGCCGCGCAGCATGGCAAGGAGGCGCGGCCGCTCGCGGGCGGCGTTGTGCTCGTGGTAGATGGCTAGCGGCTTGCGGATGGCGTAGCGGTCGAGCAGCACGGCGGTGACGCGGCTGTCCTCGCAGACGACGAGATCGGCGCCGGAGAGCACCTCCAGCGCCCTGAGCGAGATGTCCTGGAGGTTGCCGATCGGCGTCGCCACCGGATAGAGGCCAGGCTCGATCGGCTTGCCGGCAAAGGCGGTGCCGTCGATGGCGTAGCCCGTCGTCGCCGGGCGGCCGGCCTCGCTCATGGCCGCCGCGCCACGATGTCAGCGGCGATGCGCAGATCGCGGATCGGCCGCACCGCGGCGATCGACGCCTGATAGACCGGATGCGCCTTGAACGCCTCGAGCGCCGCCTCGTCGGCGAACTCGCCGTAGACGACGAAGTCGATCTCGTTGCCGAGGCTGTCGAGCTTGAGGTTTTCGCCGACTTCGAGATGCAGGGCGTGCGGATTGGCTTCGAGCAGGCGAAGACCGTTGAACACCCGGTCGCGGTCGGCTTCGGAACGGACGGAGAAATAGACAACGTGCCTGATCATGGGATTCCCTCGGCCGGTCGAGATCGAGAAACTCGGGCCGGCGCAATGCCTGTCTGCTCCAAAACCACACTTTGACCGGAAAATCGAGTGACCGCCGCCTATTCGCCGCCTCTCCACCGGTAAATGCCGCTTGAGGAGTTGCATCGTCCGCCGTTTGTCATTGAAATGGAACGGATGCTTTTGCGGCGGAAGGTAAAGCGATGACCCGTGACGATGCCCGTGACGATGACCGGGTGGCGAGCGGCGCGGCCGGCAGGACCGCGTCTTCGGATAAGGGCTTTTCGAGGTCGGCGGGACCGGTGAGCCGGCGTCTGGCGCTGCTCCTGATGGGCGGCGCGGCGCTCGCCGCCTGTTCGCAGGTCAGCCAGCCGAGCGGCGGCCCCAGTCTCCTGCCCGCACCGACCGGGCCGGCCGTTTCCGGCGAGGTGCTCGGCACCGGCTCGGTGCGCGTGGCGCTGCTCCTGCCGAAGACGGCGCCCGGCAACGGCGCCGCGCTGGCGATGGCCATGCAGAACGCCGCCCAGCTCGGCCTCAACGATTTCTCCGGCAACGACCTGACGCTGCTGGTCAAGGACACTCGCGGCACCGCCGAGGGGGCCGCCGACGCGGCCCGCCAGGCCATCGCCGAGGGCGCCGAGCTGATTCTCGGCCCGGTGTTCGCCGCCGAAGTGGGCGGCGCCGGTCCGGTGGCGCGGGCCGCGTCCGTGCCGGTGATCGCCTTCTCCTCCGATCCGTCGGTGGCGGCCACCGGCGTCTACATCCTCGGCTTCCTGGTCGACGGCCAGGTGCGCCGCGTCGTCGCCGAGGCGGCGAGATCCGGCCGCAAGTCGATCGCCGCCATCATGTCGCAGAGCGCCTTCGGCAACCTCGCCGAGGCGGCGCTGCGCCAGGAGGCCGGCCGCAACGGCATGCGCGTCGTCGCCGTCCAGCGCTTCCCGGCCGGCGGCGAGGCGCAGGCGGCATCGGCGATCGCCGCGGTCGCCTCGCAGATCGACTGCCTGCTGGTGCCCGAGGGCGCCGGCGTGGCGCCGGCCATCGCCCGCTCGCTGAGGACGGCCGGCGTCGACCTCGGCCGCATCAAGCTGCTCGGCACCGGCGTCTGGAATGATCCGGCCGTCTACAGCGATCCCTCGCTGGTCGGCGGCTGGTTCCCGTCGCCGGAGATTTCCGGCTTCTCGGCCTTTGCCAGCCATTACCGCTCGGCCTATGGCAGCGAACCGCCGCTCACCGCCTCGCTGGCCTATGACGCCGTGGTGCTGGCCGCCGGCCTCGCCCGCACCGCCGGCAGCCAGCGCTTCCAGCTCAGCGTGATCACCAATCCCGAGGGCTTCCTGTCGTCGGTCAACGGTCTGTTCCGCTTCAACGCCTTCGGCACCAACGACCGTGGCCTCGCCGTCTACGAGGTGACGGGATCGACGCCGTCGCTGGTCTCGGCGGCGCCACGCGCCTTCACCGGCGCCTGACGGCGGCTTTCTCCGACAGACAAGCGGCGGCTGCGGCCGCCGCCCGCGAGGGCTCGTCCCGATGTCCGGTTTCCTCGTCAAGATCTGCGGCCTCTCCACGCCGGACAGCCTGGAATGGGCGATCGCCGCCGGCGCCGACCTCGTCGGCTTCGTGCATTTCGCCAGAAGCCCGCGCCACGTGGCGGTGGAAACCGCCGCCGCGCTGGCCCGGCAGGCGGAGGGGCGGGCGAAGACGGTGCTGCTCACCGTCGATGCCGGCGACGATCTCCTGGCTTCCCTCGTCGCGGCGATGGCGCCCGATTTTCTCCAGTTGCACGGCCGCGAGAGCCCGGAGCGGGTGGCCGAGGTACGCGCCCGCCACGGCCGGCCGGTGATCAAGGCGCTCGGCATCGGCTCAGCCGACGACGTCGCCGCCGCCCGTGCCTTCGTTGCCGCCGCCGGTCTCCTGCTCTACGACGCCAAACCCCCCAGGGACGCCAGCCGGCCCGGCGGTCTCGGCGTCGCCTTCGACTGGTCGCTGCTGACCGGCGCGCCGACGCCCTTCTTGCTTTCCGGCGGCCTTGACCCTACCAACGTCGGAGAAGCGGTGCGGCAGGTGCGGCCGGCGGGCGTCGACGTCTCCTCGGGCGTCGAAAGCGCGCCGGGCGTCAAGGACGAGGGCCGCATCGGCGCCTTCGTCACGGCGGCGCGAGAGGCGAACGGAGAGGGGCAACGATGAGCGAGGCGACGCTGAATTCCTTCCGGACCGGTCCGGACGAGCGCGGCCATTTCGGCATCTTCGGCGGCCGCTACGTCGCCGAGACGCTGATGCCGCTAATCCTCGACCTCGACCGCGCCTATCGCGAGGCCAAGGCCGATCCGGCCTTTCACGCCGAGCTTCAGGCGCTCAACGCCACCTACACCGGCCGTCCGTCGCCGCTCTATTTCGCCGAGCGGCTCACCGCCCATCTCGGCGGCGCCAAGATCTATCTGAAGCGCGAGGAGCTGAACCACACCGGCAGCCACAAGATCAACAACTGCCTCGGCCAGATCCTGCTCGCCCGCCGCATGGGCAAGACGCGCATCATCGCCGAGACCGGCGCCGGCCAGCATGGCGTCGCCTCGGCCACCGTCTGCGCCCGCTTCGGCTACCCGTGCGAGGTCTACATGGGCGCCACCGACGTCGAGCGGCAGAAGCCCAACGTCTTCCGCATGGAACTGCTGGGCGCCGAGGTGCATCCGGTCACCGCCGGCAACGGCACGCTGAAGGACGCCATGAACGAGGCGCTGCGCGACTGGGTGACCAACGTCGAGACCACCTACTACATGATCGGCACGGCGGCCGGCCCGCATCCCTATCCGGCCATGGTGCGCGACTTCCAGTCGGTGATCGGCGCCGAGACGCGCGAGCAGATCCTCGCCGCCGAGGGACGGCTGCCCGACCTCGTCGTGGCGGCGGTCGGCGGTGGCTCCAACGCCATCGGCATCTTCCACCCCTTCCTCGACGACCGCGACGTCCGCCTCATCGGCGTCGAGGCCGGCGGCCACGGCATGGAGGTGCACAACGGCCACGCCGCCTCGCTGAACGGCGGCCGCCCAGGCGTGCTGCACGGCAACCGCACCTATCTCTTGCAAGACGACGACGGCCAGATCCTCGAAGGCCACTCGATTTCGGCCGGCCTCGACTATCCGGGCATCGGCCCCGAGCATTCCTGGCTGAACGACCAGGGCCGCGTCGCCTACGTGCCGGCCACCGACCGGGAGGCGCTCGACGCCTTCCAGACGCTGACCCGCGTCGAAGGCATCATCCCGGCGCTGGAAAGCGCCCACGCCGTCGCCGAGGCGATCAAGCAGGCGCCGAAGATGGGCAAGGACAAGATCATCGTCGTCAACCTCTCCGGGCGCGGCGACAAGGACGTGTTCACCGTCGGCAAGATCCTGGGAGTCGAGCTGTGAGTTCCCCTGTCACCCGTATCGACGCTCGCCTCGGCAAGCTCAAGGCCGAGGGCCGGGCGGCGCTGGTCACCTTCGTCACCGCTGGCGATCCCGATGCCGCCACCTCGCTCGCCATCCTGAAGGCGCTGCCCGGCGCCGGCGCCGACATCATCGAGTTCGGCATGCCGTTCTCCGATCCGATGGCCGAGGGCCCGCCGATCCAGGCCGCCGACATCCGGGCGCTCGGCGCCGGCCAGACGCTGGCACGGACGCTGGAACAGGTGCGCGCCTTCCGCGAGGGCGACGACGAAACGCCGATCGTGCTGATGGGCTACTACAATCCCGTCTACATCTACGGCGTCGATCGCTTCGTCCACGATGCCAAGGCGGCCGGCGTCGATGGCCTGATCATCGTTGACCTGCCGCCCGAGGAGGACGAGGAGCTGTGCCTGCCGGCCATCGCCGCCGGCATCAGCTTCATCCGCCTGGCGACGCCGACCTCCGATAACGTCCGCCTGCCGGTGCTGCTGAAGAATTCCTCGGGCTTCGTCTATTACGTCTCGGTGCTCGGCGTCACCGGCGTCAAGTCGGCGGCGGCCGGCGACGTCGCCGCCGCCGTCGCCCGCATCAAGGCACACACCGACCTGCCGGTGATGGTCGGCTTCGGCGTCAAGACCGGCGAGCAGGCGGCGGCCATCGCCGCGCACGCCGACGGCGTGGTGGTCGGCTCGGCGCTGGTCAACGCGGTGCGCGATTCGCTTCGAGACGGCAAGGCGACCTCCGGCACGGTCAAGGCGGTGGCCGACCTCGTCGCCGATCTCGCTGCCGGCGTGCGGCGGGGTCGGAGCTGACCATGGCGGGCGGTCACGGTCTCGACGGCGCCGCGCTGAGCGCGGCCTGGGCGGTGCCCTTCGTCGGCATCCTGCTGTCGATCGCCCTCGGCCCGCTGCTGGCGCCGCGCTTCTGGCACCATCACTTCGGCAAGGTCGCCGCTCTCTGGGCGCTGGCCTTCGTCGTGCCCTTCGCCGTCGCCGCCGGGCCGGCTGCCGTGGTCGAGCCGCTGGCCGAGGCGCTGCTGCACGACTACCTGCCCTTCGTCATCCTGCTCGGCGCCCTGTTCACCATCGCCGGCGGCATCCTGGTCACCGGCAACCTGCACGGCTCGCCCGGCACCAACCTCGCGCTGATCGGCACCGGCACGCTGCTCGCCTCGGTGATCGGCACCACCGGCGCCTCCATGCTGCTGATCCGGCCGCTGATCCGCGCCAACGATGGCCGCCGCCACAACATCCACGTCGTCGTGTTCTTCATCTTTCTGGTGTCGAACATCGGCGGCTCGCTGACGCCGATCGGCGACCCGCCGCTGTTTCTGGGCTATCTGCGCGGCGTCGGCTTCTTCTGGACGACGGTTCACATGCTGAAGGAGACCGGCTTCGTCGCGCTGATCCTGCTCGGCCTGTTCTACCTGATCGACCGCCGCCTCTATCACGGCGACGACGACTTCAGGGGCCGTGCCGACCCGACGCCCGACACCGGCCGCCTCGGCGTCGAGGGCCTCGTCAATCTCGCGCTGCTGGCCGTGGTGGTCGGCGCCGTGCTGCTGTCGGGCGCCTGGAAGCCGGGCATCGAATTCCACGTGGCCGGCGTGGCGGTGGAATTGCAGAACATCCTGCGCGACGGCCTGCTGGTTGTCGCGGCGCTGGCCTCGCTTCTCCTGACGCCCAGGGGACTGCGCGCCCGCAACGGCTTCGAATGGGGGCCGATCCTCGAGGTGGCAAAGCTGTTCGCCGGCATCTTCGTCACCATCATCCCGGTGCTGGCCATGCTGCGCGCCGCCTATGACGGCGCCTTCGCGCCGCTGATCGGCCTGGTGACGGCGGCCGACGGCACGCCGGTCGACGCCATGTATTTCTGGGCCACCGGCCTCCTGTCGTCCTTCCTCGACAACGCGCCGACCTATCTCGTCTTCTTCAATCTGGCTGGCGGCGATCCGGCTCATCTGATGGGCGACATGGCGACGACGCTGGTCGCAATCTCGGCCGGCGCCGTGTTCATGGGCGCCAACACCTATATCGGCAACGCGCCCAACTTCATGGTCAAGTCGATCGCCGAGAGCGCCGGCATCAGGATGCCCTCCTTCTTCGGCTACATGGCCTGGTCGGGTGCCATCCTGATACCGCTGTTCCTGCTGACCACCCTCGTGTTCTTCCTCTGAGGCGCACCGGCGCGGAGCGCCGCCACAACCTCCGGCAACTGCCTATGCTCCGAAAAGACGACAGGGGAGCGCCCGTGCGGCGCTTGTCCCGCCGTCTTGCAGATGCTTAAGTCCCGCTTGCCTTTTCGAGGATGCCTCCGATGCTGAAGACCCTGCTGGCGGTTGCCGCCTTCGCCCTGTCCGCTCCCGCTCATGCCGCCGAGGCGACGGCGCCGGTGCGCGCCATCATGGACGTGGCGGTATCGATCTGGTCGGGCGAGGACAACGATCCCGTCGATTATTTCGACGAGGCCCACATCGGCAACTTCAGCGCCGAACTGCGCGCCCTCTACGCCGAGGCGTCCAGGCATCCGGCCTACGACACCGACGAGGAGACCGGCAGCCCCTTCGATTACGATCCCATCATTTCCGGGCAGGATGGCTGCCCGCTGGAGGATCTGACCATCGATGAGGAAGCGGCGACCGCCGCCGGCACCGACGTCGTTGCCCGCTTCAAGCGCTTCACCTGCTTCGAGGGCAGTTCCGACGCCGAACGCAACGCCGTATCCGAGGTGCATTTCCGGGTGATCGAGGAAGACGGCGGACCGGTGATCGACGACGTCGTCGCCGGCGAGGGCGACGACCGGACGTCGCTTGTCGAGACGCTGAGGGCGATCATTGGCGGCTGACGGCGGGCCAGGGCGCGGATCAATGCAGCGTGCCGCCCATGCCGGAAATACTAAATTCTCGGAGGAGATTTGGTGGAGCTAAGCGGGATCGAACCGCTGACCTCCTGCATGCCATGCAGGCGCTCTCCCAGCTGAGCTATAGCCCCATCAGGTGTCGTTTCCGTCTTTGGAAGAGGCCGTCCGGCTTTCGCTTTCGGGCGTCGCCGGCATGGGTTCCGGCTCGACGAGGCGGGATATACTCAGCATTCCCGCGTTGATCAAGAGGTTTTTCGGGCCGCGGCGATTTTTCCGTCATCTTTTTGGCAGAACGGCGGATTTCCGATGTTTTTGAAGGACTTGCGCGGCAGCCGCAAAAAGAAAGGCCGGCTGGGAGCGCCAGCCGGCCGAATGTCTCGGGTGTCGGGCAAAAGAGCCTCAGTGCTCCTCCTCGTCGCCGACGCCGCCGATCAGGTCGGACATGTCGCCGCCGTCCTCGTCTTCCTCCTCGAGGAAGACGTCATCCTCCGGCGTCTCGTCCTCGATGTCGGCATCCTCGATATCGGGCACGTCGTCGCCGTCGGCGTCCTCGGCATCCTCGAGGCTGACGAATTCCGGAGTGAGTGTGCCGACCTCGACGACCTCTTCCTCGGTGTCGTCCTCGTCGTCGATGGCGGTCGCCGGCCGCGCCCGCGCCGCCAGTCCGGCATCGAACTGGGCGCCGCATTTCGGGCAGAGGATGGGGGTGCGGTTCAGATCGTAATACTTCGCGCCACAGCTGGGGCAAAGACGCTTCAGCCCAAGTTCAGGTTTCGCCACGGTCGGCCTCGCGTGTGTCAGGTAAATCGGGGTGGCACATATAGGCAAATGCCGGTGCCTGTCAAAGGTGAATTGGTTGCGGCGGCCCGGAGTGCCGGGCCTTGCCGGCCGCGCCGGGCAAGTGACGTGGCCGTCCGACTGTGCTAGAGGGGCCGGCGAGCCCGCGGCAGCCCGCCGGGGCAGACGTGTCAGGTGTTCCGCTCCATGGCCAGTCCCGCCGCCCGTCCGCTGACCGCCCTGAAGTCCGGCCCGCTCCGCGGCCGCGTCCGCGTTCCCGGCGACAAGTCGATCTCGCACCGGGCGCTGATGCTCGGCGCGCTCGCCGTTGGCGAGACCGTCGTCACCGGCCTCCTCGAAGCCGAGGACGTCATGAACACGGCGGCGGCCATGCGCGCCTTCGGCGCCACGGTGATCCGCGACGACGACGGCACCTTCCGCGTGCGCGGCCTCGGCGTCGGCGGCCTGCTGGAACCGGCCGGCATCATCGACTTCGGCAATGCCGGCACCGGCGTCCGCCTGACCATGGGCCTTGCCGCCGCCCAGCCGATCGCCGTCACCTTCACCGGCGACGCCTCGCTGGTCAAAAGGCCGATGGGCCGGGTGCTGGAGCCGCTGTCCGAGATGGGGGTCGAGGTGATCGCCCGCTCCGGCGGCCGCCTGCCGCTGACCATGCGCGGACCGCGCCTGCCGCTGCCGATCACCTACCGGCTGCCGG
>LUYO01000136.1:0-2274 GCA_001603295.1 Rhodobacterales bacterium Alpha_02 | reverse complement strand
CTCCTCGTAGGCCGGGAAGATCTCCACCGTGTCCCCCCGGACCCGGAACGTTCCCCGGTGGAAGTCGATGTCGTTCCGCTCGTACTGGATCTCCACGAGGCGGCGGAGCAGGTCGTCCCGGGGGATCTCCAGGCCCTCCGCCAGGTTCACCTGCATCCCCGAGTAGGATTCCGGGGAGCCCAGGCCGTAGATGCAGGAGACGCTGGCCACGATGATCACGTCGCTCCGCTCGAAGAGGGCGTGAGTGGCGGCGTGGCGGAGCTTGTCGATCTCCTCGTTGATGGACGAGTCCTTCTCGATGTAGGTGTCCGTGCTGGGGAGGTAGGCCTCGGGCTGGTAGTAGTCGTAGTAGCTGACGAAGTAATGGACGGCGTTCTCCGGGAAGAGGGCCTTGAACTCGCCGTAGAGCTGGGCCGCCAGGGTCTTGTTGTGGGCCATGATGAGGGCGGGCCTCTGGACCGCCTGGATGACCCGGGCCACGGTGAAGGTCTTCCCCGAGCCGGTGACCCCCAGGAGGACCTGGTGGGGATCGCCGCGGAGGACGCCCTCTGCCAGCGCCTCGATGGCCCGGGGCTGGTCGCCGGCGGGCTGGAATTCCGACGTGAGCTGAAAGCGGTTCATAAACGTTATGCCGAGTGCAAGCCCGCCGGGCGGCGCCTCAGTTTTTTCTCTGCGCCGACTCGAACGCGAAGGAACTCCGCTGCTATCAGGAATCCGTGCTGCATGCCCCGTTCGTGAGGAGCCCCCTCGATGTGAAGATAGATCCAGCCGTCCTGCTCGAAGCGGTATCCCTTCCCATAGGTCTTGACGGGGCCGTCCGCGGCGGCCGCGGCAAGGGCCATGGGGATCCAGGCCAAAATCATAAGGGAGAGCATTGCTTTTCGGATCATCGAAAACCTCCTTCCGGCGGGGAATTCCGATGGACGGGTCGCACCGTATCCATCCGGTCGAGACGTCGCTTTGCTTTTCGGCGGGTTTGCAGGTATAAGCGCGGAACCGGATGCGGCTTCCCTTGAGTCGCGAACTATAGCGGCGCTGCCGGGTCGTGTCAAATGCAAGATCCCTCCGCAGAGGCAGGGATCGATCCAGCGCGGGCGGCATCATCCGGCATTTCAGAGGAGGAGGAACCCGGTGAACCCTTCTTCCATCGCCCGGCTCACCGTGCCGGCGGACATGCGCTTCCTGGAGACGATACGGGGCTTCGTGCGGGAACTGGCCTCGGCCGCCGGGCTCTCGCAGAGAGAGATTCTGGGCCTGGAACTGGCCGCCGAAGAGGCCTCCGTCAACATCATCGAGCACGCCTATCCGGACGGCCGTCCGGGCGACATTTTTCTGAAGGCGGAGATCGGGCGGACGGAGCTGGTCCTGTCCATCCGGGACGAGGGGCTGCCCTTCGACCCGGATCTGGAGCCGGCCGGTGTTCCCGGGACGGCCGCGGACGAGTTTTCGGCCCGGGGCCTGGGGCTGCGGATCATCCGTCACGAGGTGGACGAAGCCCGCTTCGAAAATCTCGGCCGCCGCGGGAAGGCCCTGCGCCTCGTCAAGCGGCTGGCCTCAACCGCGGAACCGGAGCCGGAGCAACTGCCTCCGAGGATCGAGCCGGCCCCCCCTCAGGAGTACGAGATCCGGCCCATGAAGCCCGAGGAGGCCATCCAGGTGGCCCGGATCTTCTGGCTGGCCTATGGTTATTCGTACAAAAACGAGAATTTTTACCGTCCGGAAGGTCTCCTGCACTTAGTGGGAAGCGGCCGTCTGGTCAGCACGGTCGCCGTGACCGGGAACGGCGAGGTCGTGGGGCACGTCGGCATCCTGCGGCAGACCTCGGCACTCATGGGCGAGGCGGCCCTGCTGGTAATCAACCCGGTCCACCGGGGCCGCGGGCTCATGGAGACGCTTTCCAGGGCCAACGAGGCCAGGGCCCTGGAGATGGGGCTGCTCGGAATGTCCGTCGATCCCGTCACCAGCCATGCCATCAGCCAGCGGGACGTGATGCGGCTGGGGGGCAGGCCCTGCGGCCTGGACCTGGCCGCAAGTCCTCCCCGTATCTTCAAAGCCCTCGGCCCCGAAGAGGCAACGCCCCAGCGGGAGTCCTGCCTCCACTGCTTCCGTTACTTCGATGCCCCTTCGCCGGTGAAGGTCCATGTCCCGTCCCGCCACCGGGAGATCGTCTCCCGCATCTACGACGGCCTTGCCCAGCCCTGCTCCTTCGGTGACCCGGCCCCGGCCTCCACGCCCGGGGAGTACCGGATCGACTTCGACAAAACCGTGCTCAAG